>CBIMJO010000855.1:0-5056 GCA_966244135.1 uncultured Actinocrispum sp.
CTGCGCCCCACGCTACCCCCTCGTCTCCGCCGTCGAGGTGCCCCCGGTGACCCTGTTCCACATCCACACACCCAGCCCGCTGAATCCGCTGGGGGTCAAGGGCGCCGGCGAGGGCGGCACGATTCCGGCACCGGCCGCCATCGCCGGCGCCATCGAGGACGCCCTCCGCCCGCTGCGCGCCCGCATCGCCCACGCCCCCACCACCCCCGCCCGCGTCTTCGCCGCCATCCCCAGGAGCCCTGATGCTGGTCGAGAACTCCTTTGACATCGACGCCGCACCAGACCGCGTCTTCACCTTCCTCCAGGACGCGCACAACGTCGCGGCGTGCTTCCCCGGCGCCGAGCTGACCGAGGACCTCGGCGAGGATTGCTACCGGGGCAAGGTCAAGATCAAGGTCGGTCCGGTCGTCGCTGCCTACGCGGGCACGGCGACGATCGTGGAACGCGATCCCGTGGCGAGGGTGGCTGTCTTGTCTGCTGAGGGGCGGGATGCCAAGGGTTCCGGGTCGGCCAAGGCCCAGGCCCGGATGGCCGTGGCCGCCCGGGATGCCGGCTCTACCGTCACCTTCGCGACCGAGCTGACCATTTCCGGGAAGCTGGCGCAGTTCGGGCGCGGGATCATGGCCGATGTCTCCAACCGGATGGTGGCCGAGCTGGCGGAGCAGGTGCGTCAGCGGATCGGCGCTTCTGAGGCGGCGGCGGCTGCGCCTACTGTCCCCGCTGCTCCGCTGAAGTTCTCGGCGATTCTGCGGGCGATGATCGCCGGGCTGATCCGGCGGCTGCGGCGTCGCCTCGAGGCTGGTTCTTGAGGCGCTTCCGTGGCTGGGGCGCGGTTCGGTTTGACATGGGTCCCGTCGGCGGCCCTGCGGCAGGGAAGCGGGCCGGTCCAATGCTGACCTGGGTCTGGTTCAGCCCGAGTTGGACCACACCAGGACTCCGGGGCCGTCCGGCGTGATCACCGGTACCCAGGGATTTGGCTAGGGCCAGCGGCGGTGTCGGAAGGCGTAGTGCATGCGGCCTGCCATAACCCGTCCATAGCCGACGCCCATCCCGACGACCAGCACCGCCATCGACCAGAAACTGATCTGGAACAACACGTCGGTGCGCATGCCCCCGACCAGCTCGGCCATCCCGAAGAAGGCGCTGACCAACAGGAACACGGCGATGATCAACGCGACCCCGAGCAGCGCGGCCACAGCGACACCCAAGGCCAGCGCGAAGAACAGTGTGGACACGGCCATCGACATCGCCAGCAGACCAAGTCGTTGCCCTGTTGGGGTTTTGTCTACAGACACCTCGCCGAGTCCGGCCAGGTCCAAGAACAGTCGCACGAAGGCGGGGTTGCGCTCGTAGACCACGTGCGCGTCGACGAGGTTCGCGCGGCCCACCAGTGGGAGGTCGATCACCGGGCCGAAGTGGCGCATCTTCCCGGAGACCGCATCAAGCCTGTCGCGCATGTTGTGCCAGCGCAGGCTTTCCGCCAGGACGAGGTCGGTGCTCATCGTCGACGGCCACAGCCACCGGATCTTCTCCAACGGGCTGCCGACGGTCACCAGATCGGTCACCAAGGTGCGCGCGGCGGGTGTTATCGGGGCGCCGTCTTCGGCCCGGACGCAGCCGGTGAGGCCGTGGTACGCGATCACGGTGCCGAGGCTGTGGGCGATGACGATGATCCGCGTGCAGCCGTCGGCGGCGGCCGTGTCGATGGCCGCGGCGAACCGGTGTTGGATGGCCACCGCCGCACCGGCCAATGTGGAGTCTTCCCGCATCGCGTGGCCGGCCGAGCCCACGTAGTTCGTCACGTCGGCGAGCACGCGGTCGAAAAGGCGTGGCAGGAATCCCTTCCTGGGCAGGAACAGCAGGGGGATGTGCAGCAGGAACAGCACTGGGGTGAGCAGGACCGTCCAGACCAGCGCGCCCGCCCAGCGGTTCGGCCGGTAGAACCCGAACCGCTGGTTCAGCCACGGAAACCAGGCCAGCGCGTGCAGCTCGAACGGGTCGAACGACCCGTCGACCGCCTCCTTGCCCAGGATGTCCGCCCACCACGTCTCGTAGACCCGCACTTCGCGGTGGCCCAACCGCAGGACCGCCCGATCGTGCGAAAGACGGTCCACTTCGGCGCGCCCGGAAGCCATTTGCCTGCCGACGCCGACGGTGAACCTGGTCAGCGTCTCACCCTGCGCCTGCTCGCCGATTCCGTGCACCAGCACGACTCCGAGCTGCTCATCGGTACTCATGACGCACCTCCCACCCGTCTTACAGGGTGGTGCGGGACGCGCTCAGATACGGCTTGTGGCCGTTCTGTAACAAGGTGACCGTCGTCGGTGTCCTGGCTGGCCGCCGGACCGCGCGCGTATCCTTGATCGTGGGCGGGCTTCACCAAGAGGAGTGGGGGATTGGCGACCACATCACGGAAGTCCCGTGCCCGCGATATGGCCAACTGGATCGATGAGCGCTTCCGGCCCGCCCCCGGGCTGCGCCGGCAGCTGCTGAACAAGGTGTTCCCGAACCACTGGTCGTTCCTGCTCGGCGAGATCGCGCTGTACAGCTTCATCGTCCTGTTGCTGTCCGGTGTGTACCTCGCGATCTTCTTCGACCCGTCGATGACCGAGGTCACCTACAACGGCTCGTTCGTGAACATGCGCGGGCTGAACATGTCCCGGGCGTACGAGTCCGCGCTGAACATCTCGTTCGACGTGCGCGGCGGGTTGTTCGTGCGCCAGGTGCACCACTGGTCGGCGCTGCTGTTCATGGCCTCGACGGTGCTGCACCTGTTGCGGGTGTTCTTCACCGGCGCGTTCCGGCGGCCCCGCGAGACCAACTGGGTGATCGGCGTGCTGATCTTCGCGGTCGGCTGCGTGGAGGGCCTGTTCGGCTACTCGCTGCCCGACGACCTGCTGTCCGGCGGCGGCCTGCGGGTCACCTCCGGGCTCATCCTGTCGATCCCGGTGATCGGCACGTGGGCCCACGGGCTGCTGTTCGGCGGCGAGTTCCCCGGCACCGACACGCTTCCCCGGCTCTACGGCCTGCACGTGCTGCTGATACCGGCGATCCTGCTGGCGTTGATCGGCATCCACGTGGGACTGGTCTGGTACCAGAAGCACACCCAGTTCCCGGCCCCGAAACGCAAGGAGACCAACGTCATCGGCGTGCGGATGACGCCGTACTTCGCCATGAAGGCCGGCTCGATGATGGTGATCGTGACGGCCGTCTGCGCGTTCATGGGCGGGTTGTTCCAGATCAACCCGATCTGGAACTTCGGGCCGTTCAGCCCCGCGCAGATCTCCGCCGGAACCGTGCCCGACTGGTACATGGCGTGGACCGACGGGCTGCTGCGGCTCTGGCCCGCCTGGGAGGTCTACCTTGGCGACTACACGATTCCCGCGGCCTTCTTCCCGTTCATCCTGGGGCTGCCGCTGTTGACCGGGGTGGCCGCGGTGTATCCGTGGATCGAGTCGAGGTTCACCCGCGACCATGCGCACCACGAGCTTTTGCAACGTCCCCGGGATGTGCCGGTGCGAACCTCGTTGGGCGCTATGGCGGTCACGTACTTCATGGTCGCCCTGCTGGCCGCGGGCAACGACGTCATCGCGGAGAAGTTCCACATCTCGTTGAACGCCACCACATGGATGGGCCGGATCGGGCTGCTGTTGTTGCCGCCCATCGTGTACGCCATCACCTACCGGATCTGCCTGGGGCTGCAGCGGGCCGACCGTGACGTGCTGGAGCACGGTATCGAGACCGGCATCATCGTCCGGCTGCCGCACGGTGAGTTCATCGAGCTGCACCAGCCGCTGGCCGGCCGCGAGCTGGCCTACCAGGGTGCCGCGGTGCCCAGGAAGATGAACAAGCTCGGCGCGGCCGGGAGACCGCGGTCCGGGTCGTTGCTCACGCCCGACTGACCGGGCGTCCGTCGCGGGTGGTTTTGCTTGCCAGGGCAGGCAAAACCACTCACGACGGTGGGATGATCAGCATGGATCTGCGGATTTTCACCGAGCCCCAGCAAGGTGCGACCTACGCCGGCCTGCTGCGCGCGGCCCGCGCGGCGGAAGCGGCGGGCTACGAAGGGTTCTTCCGCTCGGACCACTATCGCGCGATGGACGTCCCCGGGCCGACGGACGCCTGGACGTCGCTGAGCGCGCTGGCCGTGCAGACCGAGCGGGTGACGCTCGGGACCCTGGTCACGTCGGCCACGTTCCGGCTCCCCGGCCCGCTGGCGATCACCGTCGCCCAGGCCGACCAGATGTCCGGCGGACGGGTCGAGCTGGGCATCGGCGCGGGCTGGTACGAGGCCGAGCACACCGCGTACGGCATCCCGTTCCCGCCGCCGGCCGAGCGCTTCGACCGGCTGACCGAGCAGCTGGAGATCATCACCGGCCTGTGGGCCACCCCGGCCGGCGAGACCTACGCGTTCCATGGCGAGCACTACACGCTGACCGACTCCCCCGCGCTGCCCAAACCCGGGCGCAGGATCCCGGTGATCGTCGGTGGCAAGGGCCCGCGCCGGACCCCCGCGCTCGCCGCCCGGTTCGCGGACGAGTTCAACGTGCCGTTCTCGCCCCTCGACGACACCGCCGAGCAGTTCGAGCGGCTCGGCCAGGCCTGTGCCGAGGCCGGCCGCGATCCCGGGACGCTCGTCCGTTCCGCCGCGCACACCCTCGTGATCGGCACCACGAGCGCGGAGGTCGCCGCCGCGGCAAGGAGCTGAGGCTGCCCGGGGAGGTGCTCGGCGAGAACCCGCTCGCCGGCACCCCGGCGGAGATCGCCGACAAGATCGGGCGGTGGCGGGAGCGGACCGGAATCACCCGCCTCTACGTGCAACTCCAGGATCTCACCGACCTTGATCAGGTGGAGCCTTTTCGCGGCCGAGGTGGCACCCCAAGCCAGGTAGCCACGACCTCGCGCAAACCGTCGGCGAGGGCGATCCGCGGCCGCCATCCGGTCACCGCCGGGAAGGCCGAACAATCGGGCGCGCAACTGTGGAAATCACCCGAATCCGCATAGTCCGGCGGAGCTACGGAGACGACTGGGACCGGCGGCCGCCCGGACTGCGCGG
>CBIMJO010000856.1:0-5055 GCA_966244135.1 uncultured Actinocrispum sp.
ATAGCCGACGTCCGCCATGGTCTCCTCCATTCACTGGAACATGCTGGAGACGTCGAAAAAGCCGCTCAGCATGCGCTGCTGTGTCATGAAGTCGGCGACCCGCTGAGCATCGGCCTTGTCCAGGGATGCCGAGAAGGTACCGATGGTGATCGCGTCCACCGTTTGGGGTGTCAACCCGCTGATATAGCTCGGCAGTACCTGCGTCACCTCGTCACGGTGACTCACTGCGAGCTCGTGGGCTCGCGCCATCGCCCGCTGGAAGGCGGCGACCGTCCGTGGGTTCTGGTTCGCGAACTGCTGTGTGGTGTGGTAGCAGCCGATCGGGAAATCCTCGGTGAGACCGCCGATCGTGTCCAGCACCACCCGCGCCCCGAGCGTCTGCTTGAACTGAGTCTGGAACGGGTCGGTCGCGAATGACGCGTCGATCGACCCGTTCTGGAGAGCGGTGCCCATGGTGGGATAGGTGACGTCGACGAATCGCACGCTTGCCGGGTCGACGCCTGCCGACTCAAGCGCCGCGCGGGTCAGCAGCGCCGGCAGGCCCTTGTTGTTGATCATGCCGATGGTGGTGCCGGCGAGATCCCGCGGCGAGTGGATGGCCGACGCCTTCGTCACGATGACGTACATGTTGTGCTTGGCTCGCGCGCTGGCGACGATGATGCGCAGCTTGAGCCCTTTGCTCGCGGCCGCGATCGGCGAGACGTATCCATTGTGGGCGATGTCGACCGCACCGGAGAGATTCCGGGACACCGCCTCCTCCGAGTTGGCCAGGACCACCGGGGTGACGTTGAGTGCCTCAGCCTGGAAGAAACCCTTCTTGATGGCCAGGTAGACCGCGGCGGCGTCCCAGGTCGGCAGAACGCCCACCTTGATGTCCGTCCTTTCCGGACCTTGCGCGTTCCCGCCGCCCGGCACGCCGGATCCTCCGCAGGCGACGGCGAGCAGCGTCAAGAAGACGATGCAGGCCTTCGCGACCCTGTGGCGAAGTGTTCTCACCGCAACTCCTCCGTGTTGTGATACCAGCCGAGGATGCGCCGCTCGAACACCAACAACGCCGTATTCAGCAGAAATCCCAAGGCGCCGAGCAGGACGATGGCCGACCACATCTCCGGCAGCTGAAAACCCTTTTTCGCGTTCGACAGGAAGAATCCGATGCCGTCGGTGGCACCGACCAGTTCGGAGGTCACCATCAGGATGATCGACAACGACAGGCTGATCCGCAGCCCGGCGAAGATCCTCGGGGCGGCAGCCGGGACGATGATCAGCAGTAGCCGTACCGGCCGGCTCACCCTGAACACCCGGGCGATGTCAAGGTAGGCGGGCTCCACCTTCCGCGCGCCGTCCATGGCGTTGAGCAGGATCGGCCAGAGAACTCCGAAGACGATGACCGACACCCGCATGGTCGTACTGAACCTGAACAGCACGATGAACACCGGGATCAGCGTGGTCGCGGGGATCGACCGAGCAAAGTGGATCACCGGCTGGACGTACTCGATCGCGTGCTTCGACCGGCCGAGTGCCACCCCGGCCGGAATGCCTATCACGGCCGCCCGTGCCCAACCGCCGAGCAGGCGCCCCAAGCTGGGCAGCAGGTGGTCGACCGCGGTCGGGGTCAGGAACCCACGGCTCACCGGACCGGAGAACCAGGTCTCGTACAGAGTCCTGGCCACGGTGGTGGGCGGCGGAAAGTACGGTTCGTAGGCCGCCGCCACGACCGTGGTCGTGACGAGCTGCCAGAGACCCACCACCACAAGCAAAACCGACCAACGCTGTGCTACACCGGCCAGGACGGAACCGGCTCGTCGTCGACCCATGGGGACGGCAGTCCGGTCTCCTGGCGTCTTCACCCAGCCACTCCCAGCCGTTCGAAGTGCCACCGGAACGCGTGGCGCTCGACGTACCGGAGCAGGACGTCAAGCACTAGGCCAAGCCCGCCGGTGACCACCACCGCAGCGAAGACATCGGCCGCGCCGGCCGGATTTCCACTCGCGTCGAAGATGAACTGGCCGAGCCCACTGCCACCGCCACCGGAGATCAGTTCGGTGCTGATCGTGACGATGAGGGCAACCGAGGAAGCCAGCCGTACCCCCGTGGCCACGAACGGGGCGACACTCGGCAACCAGATACGCAGCAAGATCGCAGCCGGGCTCAGCCCGAAGCAGCGAGCCATGTCGCGGGCCAGTGGATCCACCTCGCCGGCGCCGTAGATGGTGTTGATCAGAATCGGCCAGGTCGCCGCGTACGCCGCCAAAGTCCGTTCCATCTCGCCCTGATCGGAGACAACAAGTAACACCAACGGAACCAGTGCCACCGCCGGGATCGGCCGCAAGAACTCGACCAGGACCCGCGCAGCGGAATCCACCACCGGCAGGCTGCCGAGCAGAACTCCGGCGGGCACCGCGATCACGATCGCGATGAACAGACCTGAGGACCATCCGCCCAGGGTGAAGGCGACATCGCGGAGGAACTCGCCATCCGTGAACAGACTGCCGGCATGGGCGAGAACAGTGGAGGACGGCGGCAGGTACGATTGGTCCACCAGACCCGCGCGACCGACCAACTCGCCAATCAGCAACAGCACCAGCACGCCTGTCGATCCCCGTACCAGCGGCCCCACAGCGCCTCATCGCCCTCGGACCAGATGGGCCGGAGCGGCCAGTGCCTGCACAGCGAGATCGGCCAATTCGCACTCCCGCGGAGATTCACGCTCAGTATACAACTGATCACAATGAGCGGCTATGGTCAGCAGGCTTCCGCCCTGACCTGGCTCGCCAGCGGACCGGCCCGGGAGCAGCTCCGGTCGCGGCAGGTCGTGCATGATGCGCGAGTTGGCATGCCGACAGGACGAATTCCACATGGCGAGTTCGTCACGGACGGAACCGCTGTCTGGGAGACCAACGACACGGCCCGGACCTGGTACCCGGTAGAGCCGAGCGGGCTGAAGGAGCCGTATCGCCTCTCGAATGTCGTGGACGCGCACGGCAAGGTGTTCGCGGTGGCCTCCGCACTGGGCAACGCCGAGCACAACGCCACCCGGATCTACTCCGGACCGGTCGGCGAGCCGGTCTTGCGCCCGCTGTCCGGGTTCGAGGTCGTCGGCGGATTGACCTACGGCGACGTGGCGGCCGACGGCGATGTTCGGCAGGTCTAACTGGGGGCCGAGTACGCCGGGTCTCCACCGCGCTCCGCCTCGGCGGTACCTACGTGCACATCGTCGGCGGTGACCGTCAGGCGATTCGGTAGGCGGCGGCACCGTTGTGCAGGTATCGAGCGCGGCCCTGTCCGTCCGAGCCGACGAGGGACAGGACCTGGTGGCCGTCGAACGCCGGTTCGGCGGTGATGATCGCGCTGTCGCCGAGGCGGACGACCTCGACGCGGTCCCCGGATGTGCCGACGAACGACTCGGCGAGTTCGTTGCGCGGGCGTCGGATGAGGAATGCGCGATCGTTCTCGACGGCGAGGGTGATGTCGTACAAGGTCGTGCGATAGGTGCCGCACATGCGGTCCACGTCGATCGAGGTGGGGTCCGCGGGCGGCACGGGCAGTGGCGCCGTCTCGACGTCGGCCAGATCGCCGAGCACCGCACTGAAGACCTGGTGGGCCAGCGGTTCGCCACCCGCGCTGTTGGTCAGCACGGCCACCGCCACGCCGGCCGATGGGACGACGCGCAGGAAAGCCGTTTGCCCCTTGGAGACGCCGGTGTGACCGACGACGCCGTCCTGGTAGAGCATCCAGCCGAGCCCCCAGCCGAGGATGCCGCCGCCGAAGTCGGGGACGGATTCGAGTTGGGGTTCGCGCAGTGCCGCGAGCGCCTGGTCGGTGAGGTGCAAGCGGACGAACTCCACTAGGTCACGTGCGCTCATCGCCAGATGTGAGCCGCTGGGCGTGGAGAAGTAGCGGACCGCCCACGTCTTTGTGGGCACGAGCTTCCCGTCGGCCTCAACGTGGCCGACCGCCGCGCGGTGCAGGATCGCCTCGTACGTGGTGATGGCGACGGTGTCCAGGCCTAGCGGCGTCACCAGGCGCTCGCGGAGCACGTCGTGAAAGAGCTTGCCGCGCAACACCTCCACCAGCCGACCGAGCACCACGTACCCGCTATTGGAGTAGGAGAAGATGGCGCCCGGCGGGAGGAAATGGTCCGCGTCGGCGAGGGTGGCGACGAAGTTCTCGATCGCGTCGTCGTTGCGACCGGTGTCGGTGAAGTGGTTGCCGTCCATGCCGCCGGTGTGGGTGAGCAGGTGGCGGGTGGTCAGGGATTCGGTGGCGGCCGGGTCGCTCAGCCAGAAGCCGGGCATATAGTCGCGAACCGGACGGTCGAGATCCAGAACTCCGTCGTTCACCAGTTGCTGGATCAACGTGGCCGTCCAGATCTTGGTGATCGAGCCGATCTTGAACACTGAGTCGGTCGTGGTCTCGACTCGGGTGTGCAGGCTCAGCAGACCTGCCGCCTCGTCCTGGATTTCCCCGTCGGCCAGCACGGCGACCTGAGCGCCCGGTACGTCGTACTTCGCGATGAGCTCGCTCAGATTCCACCCCATCCCGTCAGCCTAGTACGGCAGCAGCAGTCTGGGATGTTTGATGCGTTGTCGCTGGTAGTGGCTGCGGCGGGCTCGGGTTTGATGGCGTCGTCGCCAGTCTGACCAGTGATCGATGTGTGCCTGTGGGTGCGCGGGACGGGTCAGGGTGGCCCAGAGTCGTCTGATTTCATTGCAGGACAAGGGAATTAGGTACTCGTTGTCGGCTCTGGTGCCCCTTTTTCATCGCGTAACCGTTCAGCCCGGGCAGTGACAGCGAGGAACGCGGCCGCGAGCATGGACAGAGTGATGTGCCGGTACCAGGCGTCGTACTTACGAACTTGGTAATGGTCCAGGCCGGTCTCGTTCTTGGCGAACTGGAAGGTTTCCTCGACGGCCCAACGGGATCCGGCGACGCGGACCAGTTCGGCCAGCGGCACCGGGTGGCGGGTGTGACAGATGTAGTAGGCCAGTTCGGTGGGCTTGCTGATCGACCGCCGGACCAGCAGCAGGTGCTCATCGGCGCCGGGATCGATCAGCA
>CBIMJO010000857.1:0-5055 GCA_966244135.1 uncultured Actinocrispum sp.
CCAGGTCACCCCCGAAGATCACACCCGCCCAGTCGTACTCGAAGCCCTGGGCGGTGTAGATACAGCCGATCTGACCGAAGCCCGTTGGTTCGGTGGCCCACAAGGAAGCTGAGGGGACACCAGGTGGAACTGGCTTGTTCTGTTTCGCGTTCCACGGGCGGCGCCACTCCCCGATGACGACGTCGTCGACCAGCCGGTATGAACCGTTCTCTCGGACGGGGTCGGTCCAGTCCCAGCAGAACCCGGCCGCCATCCTCGCTGTGCCCTCGAAGTTCTCCGCTTGGCGACGCAGCCAGGACTCCAGGCGTTCCGGCGAAGGGACGGCGTCGACTACGTACTGGTCGTCGGTGTCCGCGACCAACTCGGACCACACAACCGGCTCGTGACCTCCGGCGAGTCCGAGCAGCCGAACCACCCATTCGTCGAAGTTCGGCGAACCTCCGCAGCGGTACTGGCCGTCGAGGTGAACCGGGACAACCTCGCAGCCCTTGGCCTCGGCGACATGGACGATGTCGGCCGGGGTGCCGATCTCACCCGGCCGCACCACCTGGTGCTCGTCCAACAGGAACACCGGGACCTTCGCGGCGTCGATGAGCTGCGCGATCTGCCCCTCCACTGGGGACCGCCTCGTCTGTCTGCCCCGCACACGATGCGCCTCGTCGCAGATCACCACGTCCAGTGAGTTGGTCCCGGCGGTCTCGAAGGCGTTGAAGTAGGTGAAGATCCGTCCACCCCGGACACTGCTCGACGCCGCCTTCTCCCGAAGCGTCTCGGTGAACGCCTTCGAGCCGGTGGCGTGCACAGCGCTTCTGTGCTGCCGGGTGAGCTCGCTGAGCAGGCTCAGCGCGATCACGCTCTTGCCCGAGCCTGGACCACCGCGCACGACGATGACCTTCTTGCTGTCCGCGCCCTCGTCGGCGACCGCCCGACGCACCAGGTCGAACGCGACCCGTTGGGCGTCCAGCAGGACGAAACTCTCCCTGCCCTCCAACAGGTTGGCCACCGTGTTCATGAGCAGCCGGGCCGGCTTCGTCTTCGCCTTCAGCAACGCGGCTGTGGCTTGTTTACAGGACTCGAGCGACGTGACGTCCAGAACCGACGTCATATCGGCGACGAAGTCATGCGCCTGTGCGGCCGTGTAGAGGCGTCCGAAGTCGTCGGGCCGGAAGTCCGGTGCCGTCCCACCGGTGATGTTGTGCAGATATGCGGCTCCCCGGAGCGTTCCGGGGAGCCGGGCCAGCGAAGGGGTGAAATCGAGCAGGTGCTGGCAGTACCGGCGTACCTGCTCGCTGGGATGCAACTCCGGTTGCCTTCCCCACGGAACGGTGACGAGACCGTCGGAGTCCACTTCCATCCCTGACCATTGCTTGAGCTCGACGAGGACATAGGTGGGTTCGCCAGTGACCGGGTCAACGCCGCACACGATCGCGTCGACTCGTCGCGGGCTGTACGGCAGCCGGTGTTCGAGGAGTACATGAGCGTTTCCCAGCCCAGCTCCGACCAGCAAGTCGAGCAACGCAGGAACGCTGTTCTCCCAGGCACGGATCTCGGCGGCGTGGGCGCTCGGGTTCTGGCCGGCATGGACGCGGGCCTTCAGGGCGTCGATCACCAAGTGGCGTTTTTCGAGCAGCCGGAACGCTGGACCCCAGACGTGCTCCACGTACCCCTCCCCAGGGCGTGAGTGGCAAGAAAACCGAGCCACCCTATCGTGGTAACCCGAAAGTGAGAGCACATCCTCCGAAAACTCGTTCAGTAATGCCCGTGCGGGATGCGAACCGGCGGCCGCGGTGGCGGCCGCCGGTTATGGGCTCACCATTCGACGGGCAGGGACTCCACGCCGTAGACCACGCTGTACGAGCGGAACGGGACTTCCTCAATGGGAACCGCGAGCCGCAGCCCGGGGAACCGTTGCAGCAGCGCGGGATAAGCGGTGCGCATCTCCATGCGGGCCAGGGGTGCGCCGACGCAGTGGTGGATGCCGTGGCCGAAGGCCACGTGGGCGGTGATTTTGCGGAAGAGGTTGAAGGTGTCGGGGTCGTCGCCGATGGCGGGGTCGCGGTTGGCGGCGGGCAGGGAGCACAGCAGTACCTCGCCGGCGGGGATGTGTTGGCCGGAAAGGACGACGTCCTCGGCGGTGGTGCGTGGAGTGACGGTGTGCACGATTGCGAGGTAACGCAGGAGTTCTTCGACGGCGTCGTCGACGTGTTCGCCTGCGCGTACCAGTTCCAACTGGTCTGGGTGGCTGAGCAGGGTCATCGTGCCCAGGGCCAGCATGTTCGAGGTGGTCTCGTGGCCGGCTATCAACAACAGGTCGGCGATGCCGGTCAGTTCGGTGTCGTCGATCTCGTCGCCGTGCTCGCGCACGAGCATGCCGATCATGTCCTCGCCCGGGTCCTTGCGCTGCTCGGACACCAGCTCCGCCATGTAGCGGTGGGATGCCTCCAGCGCGGCGATCCGCTCGTCCATCGGCAGCGCGAGGTTCAGCCGGATCGAACTGTTGCGCTGGAAGTCCTCGCGGTCGGCGTACGGCACCCCCAGCAGCTCGCAGATCACGAGGGATGGGATCGGCAACGCGAACGCCTGCACCAGGTCGGCGCTGGTGCCGCCGGCCTCCATCGCGTCCAGGTGGTCGGCCACGATCGCCTCGATCCGCGGCTGCAGCCGGCGGATCCGGCGGACGGTGAACTCGGGTGTCAACATCCGCCGCAGCGTGCCGTGGTCCGGCGGGTCGTAGTGCAGCAGGAAACCGCTGCGGGTCGACTGCCCGGGCCGCAGCACCGGCCGGTCCTCACCGGGCGCGTTGCGGAACCTGGCCGCGTCACCCAGCACCTGGCGGACGTCCTCATAGCGCGTGACCAGCCAGCCAGTCGCTCCCCACGGCAGCTGGACCTGGGTCACCGGTCGTTCTTCACGCAACCGCACGAAGTCGGCGACCGGGTCGAGCCCATCGCGCCGCACGTGCAGGGGAATCTCGGTCATAACGCACTTCACCCCAATAAGTGAGATCCGACTCTCGGTTCACCGTAGCACAACTGATAGT
The DNA here is from genome assembly GCA_966244135.1 of uncultured Actinocrispum sp. Classification (GTDB taxonomy): domain Bacteria; phylum Actinomycetota; class Actinomycetes; order Mycobacteriales; family Pseudonocardiaceae; genus Kibdelosporangium. The sequence continues at coordinate 3,041 of CBIMJO010000857.1, forward strand.
CCTCTATCACTCTGTTAGTCTTCCTGCGGTGACGACCCAACGCCCGCTCCGGACCGACGCGGCGCGCAACGCCGAGTTGCTGGTCCACGCCGCCTGGCGGGCGTTCACCGAGACCGGCGCCACCGACATCCCGATGGAGGAGATCGCGCGGCGCGCCGGGGTCGGTGTGGCCACCCTCTACCGCCGGTTCCCCAGCAAGGACGACCTGCTGCTGGCCGTGCTCGAATGGCGCTACGCCGAAGGGGTGGAACCGGTCATCGAGCGGGCCCTCGTCGACGACGACCCGTGGCGCGCGATGGTCGAGTGCCTGCACGCGGCCCTGCTGATCGCCGCGTCCGCGCACCGGGTGATCAAGTCCGCGCGCGAGCCGGAGACCCTGATCGAGGGCCTGAAGAACCGCTACTTCACCGATTTCACCCGGATAGTGCAGCGCGCCCAGGCGGCCGGGGTGGTCCGCGACGACCTGTCCGCCGACGACATCCGGCTGATGCTGTTCATGCTGATCAGCACGGTGCGGATCGACGCGTCCTGGCACCGCGGCCTGGGCCTGCTGCTGGACGGGCTGCGCCCGTCGGCCGCGACACCGCTGGATGGCGCTCAGTAGGATTGGACGTCGGCCAGGCGAACAGGGGAGTCGTTGGTGGCAAATGGACGTCGTCGCAGCTACATCTGGGGCTACTTACAGCGCCGGCGCTACTACGTGCTCATCGCGGCGGCGCTGTCCGTCGTGGTCGTTGTCCTGCTCCTGTCCGCCACGTCGCTGAGCGACTACGGCGCGAACCTGAGCCTGAACCTGGGTGCCGACCTGATCGGCACGATCGTGGTGCTGTTCGTGATCGCGCCGTTCATGGGCCGGGCCGAGCGGTCCAACGAGGCCGTGCTCGAACGGTTCGACCACCGCGCGTTCATCAAACAGGTCGCCGACGCCCGGCAGCGCGTGATGATCCTGGAACTGTGGACCGACCTGCTGCAGGGCGGCTACCAGCAGCAGTTCCTGAACGCCCTGCGGGCCGCGCTGAACCGTGGCGTCGAGGTGCGGATGCTGCTGCTGGACCCGGACGCGCGGGCCGCCGAGCAGCGCGCGGACGATCTGCTGCGGCAGACCGACGTTGTCGACAACATCAACGACAACCTGCGGATCCTGCACGAGTTCCGGCGCGATCTGCGCGAGTGGATGCAGGCCAACCTGGACATCCGCGTGTACTCCGCGCTGCCGCCGGTGCAGATGTACCGGGTGGACGATCACGTGATCGTCTCGTTCTACCCGGTCAACGTGACCTCGTGGAACGCGGCGCAGTACCAGACCAGCCCGCAGGCGCAGCTGGGCACGTTCGTGGGCACCAAGTTCGACGAGCTGTGGGAGGCCCGCAGCACGCGCACGCTGGAGCAGTTCCGCAAGATCATGCTGCACGCCGAGGACGACGCCTGGTCATATCCGGTGCGGTTCGTCGCCGACGACGACCAGATCTACGTCAGCGGCCGGGAGATCGTGGCGGGCAACCTGCGCAGCGGCATCAACGGCCTGCCGGTCCGCGTGGAGAACGGCAACGCCAAGGGCGAGACCCAGCGGTCCGAGTCGTTCTCCTTGGTACCAGTGGAACCTGGGGCCGACGACCACGACACCGCGCACGAGTTGTTCCGCAGCAAGTACGGGCAGAACCATCACGACGTGATCTTGAAGCTGGTGGCCCCGGTTCCCGCGGTCGAGTAGAACCGGTCCAGCCGCAGCGGGTGGAACCGCTTGTGCATCAAGTGTTCCCGGCCTTGTACCGCGGCCACAACGGCTTCGGCGACCACCGGCGACTGGGTGAAGCCGCCGGTGTTGTGGCCGCCGGTGACGACCAGGACGCCGTTGCCGGCCGGCTTGGTCTCGAAAACCCCCAGGCACGAGGAAGTCCAGGGGCGTACGCACATCCGGCGGCTGGCGTCCAATGTGCCTGCGTCCTTGGCGGCTTTGTGCGCCTGCGGGAAGAAGTGCCGGATGGTGTCCTCCAGGGCGTCGAAGAGGACGTCCA
>CBIMJO010000858.1:0-5054 GCA_966244135.1 uncultured Actinocrispum sp.
AGGGCTCCACTCGCCAGCGCCTCGCGCGCCCCCAATAGCGCCGCCCGCCAGAATCCCTCCGCGCTCCGCCGCCTTTCAGAATCCCCAGCGCTCGGCAGCAGAATCGCCCCTGCCTTGCGCAGTTGGTGGGTCTCTCCGCCTTCCCCGCCGCCCAGCACACTGGGCCAACTCCCCAGGAGCCCCCGCCGCCCCGCACCGCTCCGTCTCCGCTCCGACACCAGTCCGGGCCACCTCACCGCCCTCAGCACACCAAGAGCCATCCCCGCAGGCATCCGGTGGTCCCACCACAGGCCGTTCCCCGCGCGGCCCCTCAACTCCCGCCCTCCACAGTCCGTCGGCGCGGCCCTTCCCGCCGGAGCCGCCTCACTGAGCCCGGCTCAGCCGCCCCTCTCAGCGACAAATGCCGCCAACGCCCCGATCCAGGCAAACCGCCCAAGAACCGCCCATTACGTGGGCATGGTGAAGGCCACCCTGCCGGAGCGGGGTGGCCTTCGGTTTTCTGGGTGTCAGTCTTGTTCGAAGCGCTTGCGGAAGCGCTCCTCCATGCGCTGGGAGAAGGAGCTGCGGCGGGCGGCGTTCTTGCCACCCGACTCTCCCTCTGGCCCGCTGTCCCCGCCGCGGCGGATGGCGGTCAGCGTTATGAGCGCGCCGAAGAACATTACTAGGAAGCCGAGCAGGCTCACGGCGGGGAAGCCGCCGAACCAGAACTCTTGCACGACAACACCGAGCACCAGCAGTGCGACGCCCACCACGAACAGCGCCGCGCCTTGCAACCGCCGGCGACGCGACGGACGCCGGAGCCGCGCACGGCCCACGGTGGATGCGAACTTGGGGTCTTCGGCATAGAGCGCGCGCTCGATCTGGTCGAGCAGTCGCTGCTCGTGCTCGGAGAGTGGCATCTTTCCTCCTCCGGCACAGCTCTTACGGGCGCCGGGCGTTTGCGGCCGCCGTACCCGGCGGGCGCCCCATCCCTGGGACGTCACCCCCAAGGATACGAGCCCCGGGCCTGCGCGACTACCCGATCTGACCACACAGCTGCGTGCTCTTGCCAACCCACGGCCACAGCGGCGAGGATGCCCGCCGGGCACGCACACGCGATCGGCTCAACAGGGGCGGCGTTCGGGGGCGCGCCATGTGGCATGTCCTGCGGTTATAACGGTGTGTAACGGAAAGTACCGGTAAACCACCGCCCACCCGACGCTTGGGTGAAAACCCTCGCGATTTCCTGTCGAAACCGCGAGGGTCTCAGTTGGCCCCTAGATCAGGCCCAGGAAAGCCGCCCCAATGGGCGCCCCAAGGCCGGTGACGTTGTCGTAGCCCGGCGTGGTGTGAATGGTCAGGCCAGGCCAGTCGAACGAGCGTGCCGTGGTGGTCGTGCCGTCGGCGGGGTCGGTGCCGTTGACGTAGTCGACCCGCACCACACCGCCGGATGCGTGCTGCACATCTTTGACGACCGGGCGGCCGAAGAAGTACAGCGCGGGGTTGATGAACCCGTGGTGGAACCCGGTCGTCTGGTCGGAGACCGCCATCAGCCCGGCGAACAGCGGCGAGGCCAGGCTGGTGCCGCCGATCCGGTACTGGTCGTAGTGCGCGCCCTCGGCGAACGTCTGGGTGATGCCGATCAGCATCCCGGTGTTCGGGTCACCGGCCATCGAGATGTCCGGCACAACTCTGCCACGGTGGTTGCCGTTCTGGTTCTGCTGCGCGAGCGCGTCGGGCACGGTGCCGCGCTGATAGAACGGCTCGTCGAACAGCCGGCTGGTCGACCCGCCGGAGCCGTACTGGTAGGCCGCCGCGCCCCACGCGCCGTTGGCCAGCGCGCTGCGGCCGGTCTCCCAGCCGGTCTCGACGACCTTGCGGCCGTCCTTGCCGATGCCGAGGCTGGTGCCGCCCACCGCGGTCACCCACGGGCTGGACGCGGAGAAGTCGGCGGACGGCTGCGGCAGCCGGGTCGACTCGTCGCCGTTGTCACCGGACGAGAAGTACAGGCCGATGCCCTCGAGCGCCGCGTTCCGGGCGATCTTCTCGAACAGCTTCACCTCGTCGGCGGGCACGTCCTCGCCCTCGTCGCCGTACGAGTTGGACACGATGTCCGCCTCGTGCCCGGCGACGATCTTGTTCAGCGCCTTGTCCAGCGAGAGGTCCTCGCAGTCCGAGCCGCCCACGTAGTAGATGTCCGCGCCGGGCGCCATCGCGTGCACGGCCTCGACGTCCAGTGACTGCTCGCCGTACCAGCCCGCGGCGTCGCACTGGTCCGGCGGCTCCAGGATCGGGTTCGGCGGGTAGACGAACTCGTGGAACTGGGACTTGCGCAACGGGTGCGAAGGATCGTTGCGCTTGGCGTACTCGACCGCGTCGGCGTACAGGGTCGGCGAGGCGAACGCGTCGACGATCGCCACCGTCACGCCACGGCCGTCAACGCCATGCCCCACAACGCCGTCGATGCCGTAGGCCGAGCGAAGCTGCCCCGGCTTGTAGCCGCACGGCGCGTACGGCAGGTGCTGGCCGTTGTAAGCAGGGTCAGTGGTGTCGACCTTCTCACCCCAGTAGTTGCTGCACGGCGGGGCGTTGCGGAATCCCGCGGGCGGCGCCACATCCGTCGGCGCGACGAGGGCCCGTTGGGACGACGCGGTGTCGTCACGGCCACCGACGTGGTCGGGCCGCATCAGGTTCATCGACTGGTCCACGCCAAGCACCCCGTCGACCACGCCGTTCAGCGAGGCGGGCACCGACAGGTCCGTGTCAGGGGCGCGGAGCGTGCGCCCGTTCACCTGGTACTCCCCTAGGTGCACGCTAAACGCTTGCTGCGCTTGGGAAACGGTGCCGACAGCCTCGACGTACGCGTTGTTCGACGGCACGTCGCCGATGGTGAACCCGTTGGCGGTCAGCCACGAGCGCACCTGCTGCACGGACTGCTGCGTGGGCGCGTACCGGTCGAGCACCTGGCCAGGCGTGAGGTAGCGCCGGTACGACGGGTTGCGCGGGTCCGACACGGCCTGCGCGGCGGCCTCCGCCCCCTGATCGTCCCGTGTGGACAGGTACACCCGGAAACGCAAATGGTCCCCCGGTGCCGCATCCGCCACTTTGGACTTCGCCCATTCCGGATGCGATGCCGGAATCACACTCCGGCCCGCGGGCGCCGCGGCGGCCGGTAAGGCTGCCGCGGTCATCGCCACCAGGGCGACGCCCAGCGCGAAAGTTCTGCGCACGACTGGATTCCCCTTCCTCAATGCCCTCGCCGGAATCACTTGAGGCGGCGAACGTATGCCAAATGCTTGGCATTGGGAAGGTCGGACGTCAAACGTCCCTTTTGTACCCGGCTATTCCAAAAAGGCCGTAAAGAATAGCCCCGCTAAAGGTTACGGAGTCCAATCAGGACTCTTTCCATCATCGCGAGGTCCGGCTCGTGGCCATTCGAGGTGTCCTGCCGGTGCACGATGACCATGCCGGCCGAGGCCATGTCGCCGAGCACGATCCGGGCCACCCCGAGGGGTAACGACATCAGCGCGGCGACCTCGGCGACCGACCGGGCCATCAGGCACAGTTCGGAGACCGCGCGGTGGTCGCTGGTCATCCGGGCGCCGATCCGGCTCATGGTCGCGCGGTTCGTCGAGATCAGCGCCTCGATCGGGAGGTCGTACGCGGTCTCGGTGCGGCCACCGGTCCAGGCGTAGGGCCGGACGATGGAGCGGGACCGGTCGACCTCCATCCACTCGCCTTCGGCGCCCGGCTCCTCGAGAGGGTCCGACGGTTCGGGGATGAAGGGATGCGGCTGTGTCGGCTCGGGATCGGACTGGCCGAAACGGGCACCGGTCCGGCCGATGCCTGGTCGCGCCGTCGACACGGCGGGATCACCCCACTCCTCCTCGTCGCGTCCCCGCGAATCCGAGGACACATGGCCGAAGCGCGCACCCGTGCGCCCGACCGCGGTCTTGTCGCGCCGATCAGATCCCGCCACGCCCCTACCCCCGCGCCGGTTTCCACCCTGACCATCAGAAGAGAGGGCCAGAACGTTAGCCAGAACCCCGCGCACACAGGTAACGACGATGTTTCAGCCCAGTTTTATCCCAGTTGCCGAAAAACCGTGCTCCGCCATTCGAGTGATAAATAGGATGATGATCAGCTCCCGCCAACCCTATTTCCCCGCAAACCCCCAGATCCCCATGCAAGGCCATCCCATCGGATCATCCTCCGTCTCGTGCCGGGCGGAGGCGGGGTGCTCGGGTACCGCCGTCGCCACGGCGCGGCGGGGCGGTCGCGCGGGCGGGGCGGGCGGGGCGGCGTGGGTTGGGGCGGCGCGGCCGAACGATTGGCACGGCGGGAGGTCGGCGCAGCCGGGATGCGGACCGGCGCGAGGCAGAGTGCCGAAAGCGAATCGCCCACGACGGCCACCGTGGCATAGCCGAGCCACGCCGGGCACGGCCGGAAGGCTCGCGTGTCACGCACAGCGCGGCCGATTTGCCTGCAGTCGGACGCTGGGCGATCAGCATCGAAGACAAGTCGCCGACGACGATCGTCGCGGCAGAGCCGAGCCATGCCGAGTTCGGCCGGAAGACCGGGCGTGAGCGGGGCCGTGCGCCCTGGGCCACGGTCAGTCCAGCAGGTGTCGCGGCGAGGCAGAAACGCTGGCACGTCCGGAAACCGGGAGGTCAACGCCGAACTGGGCTGCCAATGGAAACCACCGAGGCTGAGCCGAACCACGCAAGGTGCGGCCGGGAAGCCAGCGCCGTCAGCTTCGGCCAGCCTGGCACGTGTGCTGGCCGGGTGAGGTTGCCCGCAGGAGGTCGAGGGCAACACGGGAGGCGAGCCGCCCAAGGCGGCCGCCGCCGTGGGCGGGGCCAGCCTTCCAGGTGCGGCGATCAGCGGCCGGGAGGGCGATGAGTTCCTTTTATGGCGGCCCGGGGCGGTTTCGCGACTGTTAGCCCAGGTGTTGTGCGCGGGCAGGTCGGCGGCATGCGGGAGGCGGGGATGGTCGTGGGTCGGGCGTGAGGTGTGTGGGTGTGGGGTGCGGTGTGGGGTGAGGGGGGGGCAGTGGGGAGCGGGTTTGGGAGTTC
>CBIMJO010000859.1:0-5035 GCA_966244135.1 uncultured Actinocrispum sp.
GGAGCCCTTCCGGTGCGACACCGGTCGGCGCCGCCAGCAGGACGTCGATGGAATCGTCGGCCTCGATGCGGCAGTGCTCGACGTCGCCGGCGGCCACGGCGAATGCCCCGTCCCGCACGGCGGTGATCGCCAGCACTTGGAGTTCGGTGGGCCCAACGGTTCCGCGGGCCACGAGAGCGGCCTCGTGCGCACCGGGGCCTTCGCGCAGGGCGGCGGACCAGTCCTCCTCACTGATCCGGCCGGTGCGCATCAACAATGCCTCCGCCGCGGGTGAGCCAGGACTGTCCACTGCGATAACGGCGCCATCGCAGAAGTGGAACAACCCACCCGGATTGCCCACAATGCGCAATGTGCCGGTGACGGAATCGGCATGGCACTGCGTCAATGCGTATGCGAGCACATCCAGGGCGGCCCGGTAATCGCGTCTCAGCGGTCACTCCGCGTGAACTCAGGGTCTACACAATTGCGAAACTCAGCGAACGGATCACCCGATCAGGGTTTACGCTGCCCCCGAGACAGCCACCGTCAGGGTAACTACTTTCCGACCCTTCGCACGCGATCCCGGCAAGCCCTACACGATCGAGTGACACGCTTCGACCGTGGTAACAAACAATGCGATCACGAATTGCCTGGCATGTTCCCATGTTGCAGAAACGACGAACTGGCCGCGTCACCCTGAATTGATGGGATGACGCGGCCAGTAATTGTGACGCGACCGTAGGATCAGAACTTTCCAGCTGTCGGTGATGTACGGCGAGCCGTCCGGCGCGGTGCGGTTCCGGATGACCAGCGACGCGTCCCCCCGACAGCGCCGATACCGACCTTGCCCACCAGGTCCGTCACCGCGACGTGTGATCGCCCTACGCCCAGGTGACCGGCAACGCGTGGACGCCGTAGATGTTCATGTCGGTGCGGAGCTTCACCTCACGGGCCGGGACGGCGAGCCGGAGCGTGGGGAACCGGCGCAGCAGCCCCTCGAACCCGGCGCGCATCTCGATGCGGGCCAGCTGCTGGCCGAGGCACTGGTGGACGCCGTGGCCGAAGGCGAGGTGACCGCGGGCCTGGCGGTGGATGTCCAGGGTGTCGGCGTTCTCGAACCGCTCGGGGTCGTGGTTGGCGGCCAGCATCGACACGACCACAGTCGACCCTTCGGCGATCGTCTCGCCGCCGAGTTCCAGGTCCTCGGTGGCGTAGCGGTAGAAGATGTCGCCGATGGACAGGTAGCGCAGCAGCTCCTCGACGGCGTCGGGGATCAGCTCGGGGGCGGCGCGCAGCTCGGCCATCTGCTCGGGGTGCTCCACCAGCGCGAACGCGCCCAGCGCCAGCATGTTGGCGGTGGTCTCGTGCCCGGCGAGCAGCAGCAGGAAGGCGACCCCGACCAGCTCCTCGACGCTCAGGTCCTCCTGCCGCGCCAGGTCGGACAGGATGTCGTCGCCGGGCTCGGCGCGTTTGCCGATGACCAGCTCGGCGAGATACCCGGTGAGCGCGCCCACCGCGGCCATCTTGTCCTCCAGCGACTGGTCCCGGACCAGGAACTGGGCCGAGTTGGCCTGGAAGGTCTCCCGGTCCTCGTACGGCACGCCGAGCAGCTCGCAGATCACCAAGGACGGCACCGGCAGCGCGAACTCCTTGACCAGGTCGACCGGCGGGGCCAGCCGAGCGAGGTGGTCCAGCTGGCGCTCGACGATGTCGTTGATGTGGTCCTCCAGCAGCTTCATCCGTTTGACGGTGAACGCGCCGATGAGGCGTTTGCGCAGCCGGCCGTGGTCCGGCGGGTCCATCGAGATGAACACGCCCGGCATCTGCGGGGACGGTTCGGTGGCAACGGGCATGCCGGGCGTCTCGAACGGCACGTGGATGACGCCGAGGTCGAGGCGGGAGCTGAACCGGGTGTCGGCCATCACCTGGCGGACCGCCTCGTAGCCGGTGACCAGCCAGCCCTCGTGACCATCGGGGAAGATCATCGGACTGACCGGCCGCGCCGTGCGCAGCCGGGTGATCTGCCGGGGCGGGTCGAAGGGGCCCGCGTCGCGCTCCATGGGCAGACCGTGCGGGATGTCGACCTTCTGGCTCATCGGATTCCCTCTCGTGGTGGTGTGTTGCCATCACGATCACGACAGGTGCTGACATGCCCCTGACACGGGTCGGCCATGACCTGCGGCCTGTCAATGGCACAATCGGCCAGGTGCTGGTGGGGATGCTTGGGTCGTTCGAGGTTCGCACGGATGACGGCGTCCTGGCCGACGTGCCGGGCGCCCGGTTGCGCGGCCTGCTGATCGCCCTCGCGCTCGATCCGGGACGCGTGGTCCCGAAGGCGACACTGGTCGACTGGATCTGGGGTGAGCGTCCGCCTGCTGACGCGTCGAACGCTTTGCAGCGCTTGGCCTCCCGGCTGCGGAAGGTGCTGCCCGAAGGGTCCATCGAGGGGACCGCGAACGGCTACCGGCTGAAGGTGGACCCCGACGCGGTCGACGCCGTGCGGTTCGAACGTCTCGTCGGTCAGGCCCGCGACGAGGACGATCCCCGGCGGCTGCGTGAGGCGCTGGCGTTGTGGCGCGGCGCGGCCATGCAGGACGTCGGGCTACAGGACAGTGAGGCGTTCGACGCGGCGGTCACCCGGCTCGAAGGGCTGCGGCTGACGGCCATGGAGGACCGGTTCGACGCGGAGATCGACCTCGGCCGCGGCGCCGGTCTGGTCACCGAGCTGACCGACATTGTGGCCGCGCATCCGGTGCGGGAACGGCTTGTCGCCGCGTTGATGCGTGCCCTCGTCGCGACCGGCCGCGACACCGATGCGCTGCTCGTGTACCAGCGCACACGGGAGACGCTGGCCGACACGTTGGGCGTCGACCCGTCACCGGAGCTGTCCGAACTGCACGTCGCCCTGCTGCGCGGCGAGCTGGGACGGCGGGAGGAGACCCGCAAGACCAACCTGCAGGCCGAGCTGACCAGTTACGTCGGCAAGGACGAGGACCTCGCCGCGGTCCGTGGCCTGATCGCCGAACACCGGCTCACCACCCTGATCGGGCCGGGCGGTTCGGGAAAGACCAGGCTGGCCAAGGAAACCGTGCGCACGCTGCTCGGCGGCCTGCCGGACGGGGCCTGGCTGGTGGAGCTGGCGCCCATCGGACCCGAGGGCGAGGGGGGTGGGCCCGAAGGGCTGGGGGGCGGGAAGAACATCGCGCAGGCGACTCTCGCAGCGTTCGGCCACCGGGACTCGCTACTCGGCGAGGCCCAGGACACCGAACCGACCGACCGGGTCATCGCCGCCATCCGTGATCGCGAAATGGTGCTGATCCTGGACAACTGCGAGCACGTGATCGAGTCCGCGGCGGCGTTCGCCCACCGCGTGCTCGGCGAGTGCCGTCAGCTGCGGATCCTCACGACGAGCCGGGAACCCCTTGGCATCACCGGTGAGGCACTGTGGCCGGTCGCGCCATTGGTCCTGCCGACAGAAGACGCCGACCTCAGCGAGATCGAGTCCGCTCCGGCCGTCCAGTTGTTGCGGGACAGGGCAGGCGCGGTGCGCACGGATCTCAGCGCCGACGCCAGTGCACTGTCCACAATGGCCCGTATCTGCCGGGCGCTGGACGGGATGCCGCTGGCGATCGAGCTCGCCGCGGCCAGGTTGCGCACGATGACCCTCGACCAGCTCGCCAACCGGCTCGACCACCTGCTGCGCCTGCTGACCGGCGGCAGCCGGACCGCGCTGCCGCGGCACCGGACGCTGCGTGCGGTGGTCGACTGGAGCTGGGAGCTGCTCAGCGACGCCGAACGGATGGTGCTGCGCAGGCTTTCGGTGTTCTCCGGTGGGGCGAGCCTGGAAGCAGCCGAGCGGGTCTGCGCGGACGACCCTTTCGACGTGCTGGAGCTGTTGACCGCGCTGGTCGAGAAGTCGCTTGTGGTCGCCGGGGGCGGTGGAACGCCGCGCTACCGGTTGCTCGGCACCATCAAGGAATACGCGACCGAACGGCTCGCCGAGGCGGGCGAAGCCGAACTGGCGCGCCGTGCGCATCTCGCGTACTTCACCGAGTTCGCCGAGATAGCGGACCCGCATCTGCGCGGTGCCGAGCAACTGCAATGGCTGGCAGTGCTCGCGGCCGAGCACGACAACATCAGCGCGGCGATGCGGGGCGCGCTCGCGGTGGGCGATGCGGAAGGTGCGATGCGGCTCGCCGCGGCCGCTGGCTGGTACTGGTGGCTGGGCGGGCACACGGCCGAGGGCCATGAGCTGATCATGGCTGCCACCGCTGTGCCCGGCGAGGTGCCCGACGAGATCCGGGTCGTGGTGTACGCGTACGTCGTGATGCTCATGGTCTCCGGGCGCAGTGACCAGTACGAGGCGGCGGAGTGGATCCACCGGGCGTACCGGATCGACGAGCGGGTCGAGACCGATCATCCGGCGCCGAAGGCCATCGCCCCGCTGGAGCGGATGCTGCAGTCGCCGGACGCGGCCCTGAGCGCGTGGGAACCGTTGTTCACCAACGAGAACCCGTGGCTGCGAGCCCTGGGGCTGCTGCAGCACGGCAAGACGCGGATCATGCTCGGCCACGGCGGGCGGGACACGGACGCGCATCTCGAGGCGGCGCTCAGCGAGTTCCGGGCGAGCGGTGAACGCTGGGGGATCTCGTTCGCGCTGACCGAACTGGCGGACCGGATCGCGGTGCGCGGCGAGTTCACCGCCGCGGCGCGGCACTACGAGGACGCGGTCGCGATCGTCACCGAGGTCGGCGCGACCGAGGACATCGTGACGATGCGGTCGCTACAGGCCCAGTTGTACTGGCTGGCGGGCGATGCGGAGGCCAGTGCCACGGCAATGTCGGAGGCGCAGCGGTACGCGGAACGGGTCGCGTGGCCGGAGGCGCTGGCTGAGCTGGCCCTGTCGAAGGCCGAGCTGGCGCGCCGGAGCGGTGACGCCGAGCAGGCGAGGCGGCACCTGGACGACGCGATCGCGATGCTGGGCAAGACTGCCGACCGGCCGAATCCCCGAGCGACGACCCAGGACCTGCTCGGCTACCTCGCCGAGGATCTGGGG
>CBIMJO010000860.1:0-5034 GCA_966244135.1 uncultured Actinocrispum sp.
TCATCGACATCTCGCTGAACGCGACCATCCTCTACAGCCCGGGCTGCACCGACGCCCAGCACGAGCTGTGGATCGCCAACTCGACATTCGACTCCGGCCTGAACTGGAACAACCAGCCCGGCGGTACCCGGGTGGGGTATGCGAACGCTCAGCCCGTGAACACGAACTGCGCCGGCAACAAGGGCATCGGCTGGAACCTCGGCGGCTACTACAGCCCGACCAACTGGTCGGCGTACTTCATCCGCGCGACCGACGAGGGCAACACGGACGCATGGCGCAAGTACGACGCTGGGGCGACCCGCATCAGCGCGCACTACAACACCAAGCCCGACCCGGCCACCGAACTCACCACCGAGCCGATGGGCACGGTGTGCAAGTGGTGCGCGGGCAAGAGATACCTGACCGGTGACTGGGTGCGGCTCAAGGGCCGGATCACCGACGCGGACGGTTCGGACCAGCTCACCGCGAACTGGTCGATCACCGGCGGCGGGCTCCTGGAGGTCCGCAACGGTCCGGATCTCCAGCAGGGCAACACGTTCAGCACCACGTATGACCTGACCAGACACAACGGCCAGGAGGTGACCTGGTCGCTGCGCGGCGACGACGGGTGGGACACGAGCGACTCCCGCAGCGGACCCGGGTTCATCGTCGACCGGGACCCGCCCACCTCGCCGCCGGGGGTGACTCCCGGCCTCTACCAGAACGACGAACACTGGCACGGCGGTGTCGGTGTACCGGGCACCTTCACCTTCGACGCGGGCAGTCCCACGGTGACCGACGTCGACCACTACGTGTACCGGTGGGACGAGCAGAAGAACGAAACGGTGGACGCGGACGCGCTGGGCGGCAAGGCGACCGTGACCACGACGCCACCCGCTGACGGGCCGCACGCCCTGCACGTGCAGAGCGTGGACCGGGCCGGGAACCCCGGGCCGGAGACGCAGCTGCACCTGTACGTGCGGCCCGGTAGCGGCGCGGTGGCGCAGTACTCGTTCGAGGGCAACGCGAAGGACACCGCGTTCCTCGGCAACCGCGACGGCGTCATCACCGGGGGCACCAGCTACACGTCCGTCGGAGCCGTGAACTCGGCGATCACCTTGGACGGCACCAGCGGGTACGTGACCGCGCCCAACGCCGTGCGGACCGACGGCAGCTTCACCGTCTCCGCGTGGGCCAAGATCACCAGGGCCGAGGGCGCGCAGGCGATCGTGAGCCAGGACGGCACCACGTTCGCCGGGTTCGACCTGTGGTACCGGCCGGACAACGGCGGTCGCTGGGTGTTCGCCATGGCCAACCCGGACACCGTGCAGGGCGCCGCGGACCTGGCATGGTCGTCCGCACCCGCGCAACTCAACACATGGACGCAGGTGACCGGCGTGTACGACGCGCCTGCGAACCAGCTTCGCCTGTACGTCAACGGTGTGCTTTCCGGCACTGTCGCCAAGGCGAACGTGCCGCCGAAGAACGCCACCGGCTCCGTCCGGATCGGACGGACCATGTGGGACTCGCACCCCGACGTGGACTACCTGCAGGGATCCGTGGACGAGGTGAAGATCTACGACCGGATCCTCAACGAGGCGGACATCCAGGCGGCGGTCAGCCGGGACAACGTGCAGGTCGGCTACTGGAAGTTCGACGAACCCACCGGTACCACCGCCAACAACGCCATCCCCGGCGGCAGCATGGGCGTGCTCCAGGGTGGCGCGCACTTCGTGCAGAACGCCGGTGCCGTCGACGGCGCGTTGCAGCTGGACAACGACAACGACATCATGCAGACCGACGGTCCCGTGCTGCGCACCGACCAGAGCTACTCGGTCGCCCTGTGGGCCAAGCTGGACAGCAAGGTGGCGGCGGACTCGCTGTCCACCGCGGTGGCCCAGTTCGGCAACCTCAACAGCGGGATGCTGATGGGCTACCGGGCCAATCCCGCGGGCGACAAGTGGGAGTTCTACACGTTCGGCTCGGACGATGCCACCCACCCAGGGGACGCGGCCGTGCAGAGCAGCGCGCCGGCGAAGTTGGGGGAGTGGACCCACCTCGTGGCCGTGTACGACGCGCCCAGCAAGCAGATGCGGATCTACGTCAACGGTGTGCTCGCCGGGACGGCGGCCAAGACCGTCGCCTACAACGCGCCCGGGCCGATGGTGCTGGGCCGCAACAAGGACAACGGCCTGACGGGCAACCAGTGGCACGGCTCGATCGACGAGCTGCGCGCCTACAGCCGGGTGCTGTCCGACGCGGAGATCCGCGGCATCGTCGGCGGTGACGCGGTCGCCACGGGCCAGTGGAAGCTGGACGGCAACACCAACGACTCGTCCTCGAACCACCTGAACGCCACCATGATCAACGGCGGTGTGTACACGGCCGGCCAGTCGAGCATGCCCGACTCGTCCGACCTGGCCGCCCGCCTGGACGGCACGGGCCAGCAGTGGATCAACGCGCCGCACACGGTGGACACCGACCGGAGCTTCTCGGTGGCCGCCTGGGCGCGGGTGGACAAGCTGGGCGGGCTGCCGGCGGTGGTGTCCGAGGACGGCAGCAGGATCAGCGCGTTCAAGGTCCGCGCGTCCGACGACGGGCACTGGTCGTTCATCATGTTCGACACCGACGACACGAACGCCGGCCGGGACGAGGTCCTCGGCGGCTCTGTCCAGCTAGGACAGTGGACGCACCTGGTCGCGGTCTACGACGCGCCGGCGAAGCAGCTCCAGCTGTACGTCAACGGCGTGCTCGCCGGCTCGACCGCGCACACCCAGAGCTGGAACGCCCCGGGTGGGCTGCAGATCGGCAGGGCCAAGTGGAACGGCGGCCCGGTGGAGTACTTCACCGGTGCCATCGACGACGTGGCCGGGTACTCGCGGGCGCTGTTCGCCTCGGAGATCCAGGCCATGGCCGGCCGGGACCTGTCGCTGGTGCACGACTACCAGTTCGACGAGTCGTCCGGGCGCAACGCGGCCGACTCGGTGGGCTCCCGCGGCGGCACGCTCAACGGCAACGCCGCGTACATCCCCGGCCGGGTCGGCAACGCCATCGCGTTCCACGGCGGTACCGACTCGGTGACCACCAGCGGCGTCGACGTGCGGACCGACCAGGCGTTCGCGGTGTCGGCGTGGGTGCGGCTGCCGGACAAGTCGTGTGACTTCCAGGCCAACCCGGGCGGCTGCAAGATGGACGCGGTCACCGTCGACGGCACGAACACCAGCAAGTTCAGGCTGGGCCACGTGCGGGAGCCCAACCACCCGTTCGGGGTGTGGACCTTCGCGATGCCCGAGTCGGACACGGCTCAGGCCCCTGTCACCCAGGCGGCGGTGTCGGCGTTCCAGTCCGACCTGAACACGTGGACGCACCTGGTGGGTGTGTACGACCCGGCGACCAAGAAGATCTGGCTGTACGTCAACGGGACGCGCGTCGGCGACGGCACGCTGAACTCGACGTGGGCGCCGCCGGCCGGTGCCGGCCTGGTGGTCGGCCGCGGCAAGGTGGCCGGCAAACCGGCCGAGCAGTGGGTCGGCGACGTCGACGACGTCCGCATGTACACCGGTCAGCTGGACAAGACCAGGGTGAGTGCCCTGTACCGCTCGTACGCGGCGGCGACCGGCGCGGCGACCCTGCCGGCGGCCGATGCGGCGTCGTGGACGTTCGACGAGGGCACCGGCACGACCGGGAAGGACACCAGCGGCCGGGGCATGACCGCGACGCTGAAGGGCGGCGCGGCCTGGGTCGGTGGCCGCAAGGGCAAGTCGGGCCTCAAGCTGGACGGCACCGCCGCCTACGCCGAGACAGACGGCCCGGTCGTGGACACCGCGCAGAGCTTCTCCATGGCCACGTGGGTCTACCTGAACAACGCGGGGCCTGACGGCCAGGCGGTCATCGGGCAGGACGGCACCCGGCTGGCTACGGTCTCCATGGGCTACAACGGCGCCGCGCACAGGTGGACGGTGGTCGTGCCGACCGCGGACGTGGACAACCCGGGCCAGGCCGTGACGATCCTGAACTCGACCGAGCCGGCGAACGCGGGCGAGTGGACGCACCTGGCCATGTCGTACGACGCGAACCTGCGCCAGTTGCGGCTGTACGTGAACGGGATGCTGTCGGCCGCTCAGGTGGGCGTGACGATCCTGCCGGCCCCCGGGCCGATGGCGATCGGCCGGACCAAGTGGAACGGCAACAACGCGTCGTTCTTCAACTTCGCGATCGACGACGTCCGCGTCTTCGGCAAGGCCCTGGCGGACGGTGAGGTCCGCAAGATCCACGACGACGTCTCCGACGGGGACTGGGGCTACTACCGGTTCGACGACGGCACGCCGAAGGACTCGACGTGGCGTAAGAACGACGGCGTCGTCAGCGGGGGCGTCACCTTCGGACCTGGGGTAACCGGGAAGGCGGCGGTGTTCGACGGCACCGGCGTCCTGACCAACCCGGCGTACGTGCCCATGCACGACAGCTTCAGCGTGTCCGGCTGGGCCAGGCTGACGAGCGCCGACCAGGTGGCAACCGTCATCAGCCAGGACGGCGACCGCAACTCCGGGTACGTCCTGCAGTACCGGCCCGACCTGAACAGGTGGGTGTTCGGGGCGTACACCGCGGACGCCGACGGTGCTCCGCTGGTCTACGCGGCTGACCTGGTCGCGCCGAAGATCAACGAGTGGACGCACCTGGCCGGTGTCTACGACTACCCGGCGCGGCAGCTGCGGCTGTACGTGAACGGCCAGCTGGTCGCGTCGCGCAGCGGCGCCGTGCTGTGGCCGGCGGCCGGCAAGGAGGTGATCGGCCGTGGTAAGACCAACGGCCAGGCAACCGGGTACTTCCGGGGCGGTCTGGACGAGGTGCACGCCGCGGAAGGTGTCCTGAGCGACAGCACGATCGCCGAGCGGGCCGGGTGGCCGGCACCGGTCGCAGGCCAGCTCGGCCGGTTCGTCAACGGTGTGGGTGACCACTACACCGGCCTGACCGACCAGGTCCGCCCCGGGTACCACTTCGAGGGCACCCTGGGCCGGCTGGCCGCGGCCGGGTCGAACACCCGCGCGCTTTACG
>CBIMJO010000861.1:0-5034 GCA_966244135.1 uncultured Actinocrispum sp.
GGTCCGACTACGCGACCACAGCCATCGACACCGGCCACGCCGTGGCCTGGGACGGGACAGGAGCGAGGCCTTGACCCAGATCCAGATGCCTGACGGCCAGCTGTACCAACTGAGTTTCACTGCCACCGGCGAAGTCCGCGATGCCGAAGGCAACCTCATCAGCTCCGAACCCATCAGCTCGACCGTCACTGTGACGGCAGAACAAGCCGCCGAAATCCTCGGCCATCGTGAAGGAGAGCCGCAATGACCGTTGGCCTCAGCGCCGCCAACCTGGCGAACAAGTGGTTGGACATGCTCGGCGGGACCGCGTTCACCGCCCCCACCGTCTTCGCCGTGAAGCTGCACACGGCCGACCCCGGCGCCTCTGGTGCCACGGCCGCAGCGGTAGGCGACGCAACCCGCAAGTCAGTGACCTGGGCGGCAGCCTCGGCCGGGTCCAAGTCCATGTCGTCGATGTCCGGGTCGTGGACCAATGGCGGCACATCGGAGACCCTGTCGCATCTGTCGTTCTGGGACGCCACTACGGCGGGCAACTTCCTTGCGTCGGCGGCCCTGACCGCCTCGCAGGCGTGGGCCTCTGGCAACACGTTCTCCCTGACGTCCCTGTCGATCAGCCTCACGCCAATCGCGGCCTGATGCCGGCTTCGCTCGGCGGTCACGGCAACTCGCAGCGTCGAGCATATGCCGGCCCGCGGAACGTCCGCGGGATATCGGCAAACCGCCGTCACTTCATCGACCAGATTGGCGAACCCATTCTGGTCAAAGGCGACACACCTTGGTCGGCATTCGCAGACCTGACCGTTACCGATTGGACCACGTATTGCTCGACCCGATCCAGCCAAGGCTTCAACCTGCTGGTAGTCGACCTGGTGAGCTCCGACACCAACGGTGGTCCCAACAAGAACGGTACGGACTATGCGGGGCAGAGCCCGTTCGTTGCGGGTGACATCACTGTCCTCAACGAGGGTTACTGGTCCCGCGTCGACTCCATGGTTGCGGTCGCCAAGAACTACGGGCTGACCCTGAACCTCTATCCGATCAACTACTACTCGACGAACGTCGTCGGCACCGCGTTCAACGGCAAATCGGCTGCGAACTGCCAGTCTTACGGGGCGTTGGTCGGTGCCCGATATGGTAACGAGTCGCACGTCATCTGGTGTTTCGGCAACGACTACCAGGATTGGCCTGCCTATGACACCCAGTTCGACGCGGTGCTTACCGGGATCAAGTCCCAGGCATCCACCCCGGTGGTGTCCTGCCAACTCGACTACCACCTGTCCTACACCAGCGACTCCGCGCACTGGATCGGCCAGTCCACGTGGAATTACGTCTATGCCTACCCGGTGCAGTACGACGCCTGCAAGGTCGCCTACGACACCAACAACGGTCCCGCCCTGCTCGGAGAGGGCGCCTACATTGGTGAGGCATACACAGGCGGCGACGTTCAGCTCACCATCCGCAAGCAAATCGGCTGGTCGCTCACCTCGGGGTCGCCGGGAGACATCATCGGGACGCAGGACTGGGGCTTCCCCACCGGCTGGGACACCCGCCTTTCTAGGTCGGAGATCGGTGAAGTAAAGACCATGCGGGCGATCTTTGAGAACGTCGCATGGTGGAAGCTGGTCCCCGTGACCAACCTCCTCACTGCTGGTGCGGGAACTCGAGTGGTCGCCCAGGAGTCGGGTGTGGGCTCGGCGTACTGGCCAGCGGCTTCGGACTACGCCTCCGGGGCGGTGTCCGCTGACGGGAAACTGGCGATGGTCTACCTGCCAGCGCAGCGGGCTGTCACAGTCAACACCGCACTGCTGGGAACATCGCCGGTCGGTGTGTGGCTGAACGCGTCCACCGGTGCGGAGACGTCGATCACGGACGTGACAGTGTCGATCACCCCTCCCGCTGCGGGCGACTGGGTGTTGAAGATCACCGCGAGCTGAGGAGGGCGGGGCCGTGGCCTTCCTGAACAGTGGTACGTCCTTCGAGGAGGTCGCCGGAGGGGTCGGCTCACACCCGACCTCGTTCGCAGCGAACGTCACCGCAGGGTCGCTGCTGGTGCTGTGGATCTCCTGGGACGCCACCAGCGGCCAGACGGTCACCGGGGTTGCGGACAACCATTCCGCGACGTGGACGAAGGCGACCGCCGCGTCCATGCATGACGCCACCAACAACCAATCAGGGTCCCTGTACTACCTGGAGAACGCGGCAAGCGGGGCGACCACGGTCACTGCCACGTTCTCGGCGAACACCACGTTCATCCGGGTCGTGGTCGGCGAATGGGACGGGGTGGCCACCACTGCCGCCCTCGACCAGGCCACCGTCGCCAACGCCACGAACACCACCGCCACCGACAACATCTCCTCGGGGGCCACCGCCACGTTGGCGCAGGCCAGCGAGCTGGTCATCTCCGGCGCCCTCGACGACGCCAACAACGCCACGTTCACAGGCGGGACCGGGTACACCCGCAGAGTCATCTCCGCCGCCACGAGCGGCTTCGACGCGGCGCTGGAGGACAAGACGGTCTCGGCGACGACCGCGGTCACCGGGACGTGGACCGGGTCGGTCGCGTCCCGGTACATCTGTTGCGTAGCCACGTTCAAGCTCACCACAGCGGCTGCTCAGGCCACACCGTCGCCCATCGTCGCCCCATCCACAGCCGTCCACCGTTCTCACAACTGGTAACAGAAGGGATCACCCATGTCGAGCGTCGCGTACAAGGTCGACACATCAGCAGCCGTGGCGCTCGCGGCGGCCACCGCCAAGACCGCCCTCATGGTCATCACTCCGGCACAGTTCGGCGCCTGCCTCACCCATTTCAGCATCGGCTTCGACGGCACCAGCGCATCGGCGGTACCGGTGTTCTGGGAGGTCGTGCGCTCCACGAACGCCACCAACTCCACCCCCGGCACGGGGAACACGTCGGAGTCGGCGAACATCGTCCAGATCCGTGGCAGGTCCATCACCACCGGGTTCACCGCGTTCTCGGCGTCCACCTCGGAGCCGACCGTCTTGACCCGGCTGGACGGCAACAACCTCACCCCCAACGGCGGGCTGCTGGTGTACGACTTCCCCCTCGGCCGTGAGTTCGAGTGCGACGTCTCTGCAGGGTTGGGCATTCGCCTGACCGCGCCGGCCATCGTGAACGCCCGCGTGTCGATGCAGTTCGAGCGTCTCTGACCTAGACCCCCTCCCCGGAAGGGGGCCTAGATGACGTTCCCCACCGTCCCGACTGCTGCGGCTGGTCGGGTCCTTGTCGCCAACCAGGCGGACAGTGTTGCCACGCGCACGTTCCCGAACCTGTCGGGGCTGACGAAGAACTCCGGCGACCTGCTCATCGCCATCGTCGTCGGCTACCAGTCGACAGCGACCGCGAACGCGGTATGGTCCGGGTGGACCGCTGGGTGGACCGAGTTCGTCGACCAGTCCTCCTCGACCACGCTGGCCATCGGTGCCGCGTACAAGTGGTCCACCGGTTCGGAAACCGGCACCATCTCGGTGACCGAAGCGGCGACGATCACCGGCCACGCCTCGATGATCCTGCTGTCCATCCCCGGCTCCGATGGGGTGACCGCCCCGCAGGCCACGGCCATCGCCAACGGCACCGCGGCGGCGGCGACCCTGCCCACGCTCACCCCGTCGTGGGGTGCGGCGGACACGTTGTGGATCGCGGTCGGCGCCAACGGTGAGGTATCGGCCACCGGTTCGTGGACCGGCACGGGCGGTGCCGCACCCACGAACTACGGCAGCTACGCCGACACGGCGACCGCTGACACGTCCACCGTAGGCCAGACCGCGCTCGCCGTAGCGTTCCGGCAGCTCAACGCCACCTCCGACGGTGGTGGCACGTTCGGTTCCACGGACCTGTCCAACGCCCGCAACTCGGCATTGATGATCGCCGTGGCACCGGCCCAGCCGACCGGTGGTGCGACCCTTGCGGTCAGCTCGACGATCAACGCTACCGGTGCCACCAATATCACTGGTGGCACCACCCTCCAGGTCACATCAACGATCAACGCTGACGGGTCAGTCACTGTTCCGATTCCCGGTGGTGGCGCTGCGACCCGGGAAGGCCGGTACGGGCGCTCCATCCCCCCGGTCACCATGGTCTTGCGGAACCCGCAAGCCGCGGCCACACCCGGTCAGGGCGATGCGGTTCTCAACATCACGTCGTCGATCACCGCTGATGGCTCCGTCCTGGCCTTGGCCACACCCCAACCGGTCGTGGTCGGGCAAGCCGAGCAGCAGGCCTTGTTCCTGCGTACCCGCGGCACGCCGTACCCGGCGCTCATCTCCAGGTCATCCTCGGCCGATCCGGGCATAGGCAGTAATGCCAGCCTCGCAGTCACCGGCTCGATCACCGCCACTGGCAGCGCAGGCGGGTCTGCATCCCTGCCTGTAACAGCCACCCTCACCGCTGCCGCCGGCACGTCGGCTGGGACTTCGCTGCCGGTCACCGCCGCAATCATCGCCACTGGCACGTCAGTTTCCGGGTTCTCCGGCTCGGCGACGCTGGCGGTCACGGCGACCATCACCGCCGCTGGTGCGGTTGCCATATCTTCGAGCGCCGCACTCACAGCAACGGCATCTAGGTCCGCAGCCGGCGTCGTCGGTACTTCGGCCGGTGCGTCTTTGGCGGCTACTGCCACCATCACCGCAGCCGGCACGGTCGTTTCGGGAAGCGCTGGATCCGCCAGCCTCCCGGTCACCGCAACGCTCACGTCGGCGGGTCAGGTTGCCCGGTTCGCCACGGTGTCCCTGCCGGTTCTGGCCACCCTCGCTGCGACCGGGAACATGGCTGCGGCCACCGGCGCCACCCGGCCGGTCACCGTCACGTTCACTGCGACGGGCCAGGTCATCAGCGCCGGTGACGGCGTGCCGGTCAAGAACCCCGGGACGGTTCTCACCATGCCCATTCCCGGCATCACCCTGACGATCCCTGACACCACGACGACCCTGACCCTGCCAGCCACGAGGACGGTCGTCGACTGAACGACCCAGGCGTTCGTCGTCGCACACCCAACGGAACGGTGTATTGCAGGC
>CBIMJO010000862.1:0-5034 GCA_966244135.1 uncultured Actinocrispum sp.
GCAGGCCGGAGCGCTTCGCCAGCACGAAGCAGGCCGCGATGAGGCAGAGGAAGCGGATGCCGCCGACGACGAAGTGCAGGGTGCCGTGCCAGGTGACCTCGGTGTTCTCCCCTTGCGGGAAGCCCGCCGCTGGGTCTGCTGTGAAGATGCCCGCGCCTACGAGTCCGGCGCCGTAGCCCGCCAGCAGTAGGGGGCCGTGTTTGATGCCCATTCTGCGCATGCCTTCGGTTGCCGCTATCACCATCAGGCCGCTGAGGATGAGGTTGACGATGTGGATCCAGCCCAGGCTGCCGTTGGCCAGCAGGCTCCAGGGGTGTTTGGTCAGGTCGAAGCCTTGTCGGGTGAGGGCTTCGGTCAGGGAGACCACGACGTAGAACGGGCCCGCCAGGACTCCGTAGCCGAGTAGGGACTTGGTCACGCTGGTCTTCGGGTCGCATGCGACTGCGGTCATGGCTTCTCTCCTTGAGTGGGTTTTCGGGTACTAGGCGGTCTAGTTCCCGGGGCTGGGGCGGTCTGGTTCTCGGGGTGGTGCTGGGCGGTGCGG
Organism: uncultured Actinocrispum sp.; assembly: GCA_966244135.1. GTDB lineage: Bacteria > Actinomycetota > Actinomycetes > Mycobacteriales > Pseudonocardiaceae > Kibdelosporangium. Next base: position 545 of record CBIMJO010000862.1, read on the forward strand.
TCTCCGGGGCGGTACTGAACGGTCTAGTTCTGGGGTGGCGGAACTAGACCGTCTAGTACTGCTGGCGGGCGGAGTGGTCCCGCCGTGTTGGGTACTAGGCGGTCCAGTTCCCTGGGGGCGGGCGTCTGGACTGGTGGGTACTGGACGGTCTAGTACCCAACTTGGCCGAGGCCGTCCCGCCTCGGCAGGGAACTAGACCGTCCAGTACCCGTGCTTGGCGCCCTGACGGCGTGCCCCGCCGAGGCCTAAGTCGATCAGTCTCGAGGGAGAACTGGCTGGTCAAGCATCGGGCGAGTACTAGACCGCTCAGTACCCGTTTTCGGAACTAGACCGTACAGTACTGTTGCGAGTACTGATCCGTCTAGTACTGTTTTCGCCATGACCCTGGAGCACACCGAAGAGGGCCGGTCGGCCCGCAAGCGCCGCACGATCATGGAAGCGGCCACCACGCTGTTTCTGAAGAACGGCTACCAGGGCACGAGCATGGACGAGATCGCCGCCCTCGCCGCGGCCTCCAAACAGACCCTCTACAAGCACTTCGCCGACAAGGAAGCCCTCTTCAGCGCGATCGTCCTGGGCGTCGCGGGCACGGTCGAGTCCTTCCTGGAGCGGGTCGCCACCACCCTCGCCGACCCGAAGCACCTGTACGCCGACCTCCAGGACATCGGCCGCCACTACATCAAGGTCGTGATGCAGCCCCAGGTCCTGCAGATGCGCCGCCTGCTCATCGGCGAGTCGGCGCGCTTCCCCGAGCTGACCCGCGAGTACTACGAGAAGGCCCCCGAGCGCGTCCTTGCCGCCCTCGCGCCCGAGCTCAAGGACCTGGACAAGCGCGGCCTGCTCAAGGTCGACGACCCCGTCCTCGCGGCCAAGCACTTCGCGTTCCTCATCCTCGGCACCCCGTTGGACAAGGCGATGTTCTACGGCGACGAGGCCGGTTACACCGAGGAGGAGCTCAACCGGCTGGCCGACGAGGGCGTGAAGGCGTTCCTCAGGGCCTACCGCGCAGACCCGTCATAGCCAGCGACAGCAACCGGTCCACGTACCCGCGCCCGCCGGGCATCTGGTCGACGGCCAAGGCCACCCCGCTGACCACCGCGAACAGGTCGTTCGCGGAGATGTCCGTGCGGATCGCGCCGGTCTCCTGGGCTCGGGTCAGCAACTCGGCCCCGGCGGACTGCATCGCCGAAGCTGCGGTGAACAGGTCGGATTTCCTGTGGTACAAGGCATTCGTCACCGATGCCGGGAGGCCCTGGTAGCTGCACGAGCGGCCGACGTACTCGCGCAGCCATGTGGTCAGCGCCTGCTCCGGGGGTAATGTCCGCGCCAGCTCGTCGGCCCGGTCGCGCAGCTGCTCGACCCCGTTGCGCAGCAACGCCTCCAGCAGTGCCTCGCGGGTGGGGAAGTGCCGGTACAGGGTGCCGATGCCGACACCGGCCTGGCGGGCCACCTCCCGCAGCGAGGCCTCGGTGCCCTCCTTGCCGAACACCTCGCGGGCCGCGTTCAGCAGGAGTTCCTTGTTGCGCCGGGCATCCACGCGCAGCCGGTCGGCCATGTGTCCTCCAAGGACAGGAGCGTCGCTCCGGCAGGAGCCTACGCCGGGTCGTGGCGGTCATGATCGCCCAGACGGCGGCAACCGGGGAAGTCATAGGTTTGAAAGCCGTTGCTCCGGGAGACCTAGTGGGCATGGATCTTGGCGGGCGCGCTGCCTGAATGCTCGAGCCGGGGATGACTGTGGGCGTGGAGGAAGAGTTCCTCCTCGTCGATTCGCGCACCCGCCGGACGGTCCCGCGAGCGGCCGCTGTCCTGGCCCACGCGCCTATGCGTCAGCTGCCCATTGGCGCCACGCTGCAGCGTGAGTTACAGAGTTGCCAGGTCGAGCTGGCCACTGGGGTGTGCACGAACCTCGCTGTGCTGAGGCAGCAGCTGCTCGCCGGGCGTCAGCTGCTGGGTGTCGCCGCGCGGCGGGAGAATGCCGTGTTGATCTCGTCCGGTACGCCGGTGTTGGCGAGCGATGACCCGCCGGTGACCACCGGCACGCGGTTCGAGGCGATCAGCGACACGTATGCGGGCCAGGCCGCCAAGTACCAGTCGTCCGGGTGCCATGTGCATGTCGGCGTGCCCGACCGTGAGACCGCGGTCTCGGTGATCAACCACATGCGCCCGTGGCTGCCGACTTTGCTGGCACTGTCGGTGAATTCGCCCTTCGATGACGGTACCGACACCGGTTACGGCAGCTGGCGGACCGTCCAGCAGGCCGGCTACCCCGGGTCGGGCATCCCGCCGTGGTTCGCCTCCGCGGCCGCGTATGACCAGCAGGTGGACTGGCTGGTCGCGGCCGGCGCGCTGGTCGACCCGTCGATGACCTTCTGGGTGGCGCGGCCTTCGCCTCGTTTTCCGACCGTCGAGGTCCGCATCGCCGACGCGGCGAGCACAGTGGACGAAGCCGTCCTGCAGGCCGCGTTGACGCGCGCGCTCGTGCGGACGGCGTTGATCGACATCGCCGCTGGCCATCCCGCGCCCGCGATCAGCGACCAGATGCTGGCGGCCGCGATGTGGTCGGCCGCGCGGTACGGCCTGGCCGGGCCGGGGATCGACCCGGAGTTCGGCAAGCAGGTTCCGGCCGAGGAACTGGTCATGAGCCTGCTCGCGTGGGTCGGGCCGGCCCTTGCCGAGACCGGGGACTGGGACCTGACCCAGGAAGTGGTCAAGAACCTGCTCGCCGACGGGACCGGCGCCGAGCGTCAGCGGCAGGTCGCCGCGGACGGCGTGGTCGCCATCGTCGACATGCTCGCTGAGGCCGTCGAGCAGTAGGAACTCTTCTGCACGCAGGGCTGTGGTTGACGCATGCCCTCAGGTCGGACTACCGTTTCGTTAGATGGAAGGTGGATTCCACAATACGAAAAGACCTGAGGAGCTGTGGTGGACCCTCGCTTCCGGTACGACGTGAACTGCTCGATCCTGTTCACCGAACTGGACCTGCTCGACCGGGCCGGTGCGGCCAAGGCCGCGGGCTTCCGCGCGGTCGAGTTCTGGTGGCCGTTCCCGGTCGCCGTGCCGTCACCGTCCGATGTGGACGCTTTCCTGCGGTCCATCCGGGACGAGGGCGTCCGGCTGGTGGGCCTGAACTTCTTCGCCGGTGACATGCCCGGCGGCGAGCGCGGCGTGCTGTCCGACCCCGCGCGCTCCGCAGAGTTCCGGGACAACGTCGACGTCGCCGTGGAGATCGCCGACAAGCTGGGCTGCAAGACGTTCAACGCGCTGTACGGCAACCGGGCCGGGGGCGTACCCGAGTCCGAACAGGACGAGGTCGCGCGCGAGAACCTTGCCCTGGCGGCGAAAGCGGCGAGCCAGATCGGAGCGACCGTGGTGGTCGAGCCGTTGAGCGGCGCGCCCGCATACCCGATCAAGACCGCCGCCGAGGCGCTCGCGGTGATCCAGCGGGTGTCCACGGACGCCGGCGTCGAAAACCTGGCGCTGCTAGCGGATCTGTACCACCTGGCCGTCAACGGTGACGACCCGGCCGAGGTGATCTCGCGGCACGCCGGGCGGATCGGTCACGTGCAGATCGCCGACGCGCCCGGCCGCAACGAGCCGGGAACCGGTGACCTGGACATCCAGGGCCTGCTGGACCTGTTGGCGGACAACGGGTACAGCGGCTACATCGGTCTCGAGTACAAGCCGAGCGGCGCGAGCGCCGACAGTTTCGAATGGTTGCCGCGCGACCTGCGCGCCTGAGTTATCGAGGAGGCACCATGGCTTCGCAGTTGTCAAGCACAGTGGGATTCATCGGTCTGGGCATCATGGGCGGCCCGATGGCCGGGCACCTGGTGAACGCGGGCCATGAGGTGATCGGGTTCGACGTGGTGCCCGAGTCGCTGACCAAGCTGGCCGACGCGGGCGGCAAGGCGGCGGGTTCGGTGGCCGAGGCGGTGGCGTCCGCCGAGGTGGTGATCACCATGCTGCCCAATCACCCGCACGTCGAGTCGGTCGTGCTGGGCGCGGACGGCGTGCTGGCGAACGCCGCCGAGGGCGTGCTGCTGATCGACATGAGCACGATCCGGCCGGAGAGCTCGCTGGCCATCGCGGAAGCCGCCAAGGCCAAGGGAATCCGCGTGCTGGACGCGCCGGTGTCCGGTGGTGAGGCGGGCGCCAAGGGCGCGTCACTGTCCATTATGGTCGGTGGTGAGGCGGCCGACTTCGAGGTGGCCAAGCCGTTCTTCGACGTACTCGGCAAGACCGTCGTGCACGTCGGCCCGCATGGCGCCGGGCAGGTCGTGAAGGCGGCCAACCAGCTTGTCGTCGGCGGGACGTATGCCCTTGTGGCAGAGGCGATCGTACTGCTCGAAGCGTCCGGAGTGGACGCGAAGACCGGGCTCGACGTGCTGGCCGGGGGCCTGGCCGCGAGCCGGATCCTGGACCTCAAGCGGGAGACCATGGTCGCCCGGCAGTTCGCCCCCGGGTTCCGGATCGACCTGCACCACAAGGAC
>CBIMJO010000863.1:0-5026 GCA_966244135.1 uncultured Actinocrispum sp.
AGGAGAGTCTCGATCTCGCCGAGCTCCACCCGGAAGCCGCGCACCTTGACCTGCTGGTCGGCCCGGCCCACGAACTCCAGCGTGCCGTCCGGCCGCCAGCGCACCACGTCGCCGGTCCGGTACATCCGCTCGCCCGGTTCGCCGAACGGGCTGGCCACGAACCGTTGCGCGGTCAGCTCCGGCCGGTTGAGGTAGCCGCGGGCCAGGCCGGGGCCGCACAGGTACAGCTCCCCCGGCACACCGGCCGGGACCGGCCGCAGCGCGGCGTCCAGGACGTAGCACCGGGTGCCGGGCATCGGGCGGCCCATCGGCGGGCTCGCGGTACCGGCGAGCGGTTCGCTCATCACCGACACGACCGTGGTCTCGGTCAGCCCGTAGACCTGCATCATGGTCCGGCCCGGCGACCACCGCGCGACCAGGTCACCCGTGCACGCCTCACCACCGACCACGAACCCGCGCAGACTGGGCAGCTCACGGTCGGGCATCGAGGCGAGCATGGAGGCGACGAGGTCGGTGTGCGTCACCTTGTACTCGTCGATCAGGTCCGCCAGCTCCGCCCCAGCCATCTGCCGGCCCGGGCCCGGGACCACCAGCGCCGCCCCGGCGAGCAGGGTCAGCGCGATGTCGGCCATGGACACGTCGAAGCTGATCGACACGGCGAGCAGGAAGCGGCTCGTGCCGTCGACACCGAGACGGTCCACGTGGGCCTGCGCCATCGCGGTGATACCCGCGTGCGTCACCACCGTGCCCTTCGGTGTGCCGGTCGAGCCCGAGGTGTAGATCACGTAGGCCGGAGTTGCCGGACTGATCGTCACACCCGGGTCGGTCTCCGGACCGTCAGCGGACTCGACGTCCGATGTGGACAGAACCAGCTGGGGTTTCGCGTCCGCCAGCATGAAGTCGATCCGCTCGGCCGGGTAGGCGGGGTCGATCGGCAGGTAGGCGGCGCCGGTCTTGAGCACCGCCAGCCAGGCCACGATCATCTCCACCGAGCGCGGCAAGGCCAGGGCCACCAACCGCTCCGAGCCAGCGCCGCGGCTGATCAGGTTGTGCGCCAGGCGGTTCGCTCGGGCGTTCAGCTCGGCGTAGCTGATGGTGGTGTCCTCGAAGATCACCGCGGTGGCGTCCGGAGTCCGGCGCACCTGCTCCTCGATCAGGTGCGGCAGCACATGTCCCGGCGCAGGCAACTCCGTGCCGTTCCACGTCACCAGCACGCGCTCCCGCTCGGTGTCATCCAACAGGTCGATCGTGGAGATCGGCCGGCCGGGAGCGGTGGTGACGCTGGTCAGCAGGGTGGACAGCCACCCGGCGATCCGGCTCGCGGTCTCACGGTCGAACAGGTCGCTGCTGAAGGTCAGGTCGGCCCGCGCGCCGGAGATCGAGAACTCGAGGTCGAACCGCGACGGCACGACCCCCGGCTCGATGCTCGCCGCGTTGATCCCGGGCAGGTCGAGGCCGGGCTCGGCGTTGTCCTGCATGGCGAGGATCACCTGGAACAGCGGCGGCCGCGACAGCGTCCGGACCGGTGCCAGCTCCTCGACCACCCGCTCGAACGGCACGTCGGCACCGGCGTAGGCGGCCAGGTCGGTCTCCCGCACCCGGGCCAGCAGCTCCGCGAAGGTGGGGTCGCCGGACGTGTCCGTCCGCAGCACCAAGGTATTGACGAAGAAGCCGACCGCGTCGTCGAGCGCGGCGTCGGTCCGGGCCCCCAGCGGGGTGCCGATCGGCAGGTCGTCCCCGGCGCCCAGCCGGTGCAGCAAGGCCGCCAAGGCCGCGTGCCACACCATGAACAGCGTCACGCCGTACTCACGTGCCAGCGCCCCGAGCGACTCGTGCATCTCGGGGGTCAGCTCGAACGACACCACGTCACCGTGCCCGCTGGGCATCGCCGGCCGGGCCCGGTCGTAGGGCAGCGCCAACTCCTCGGGCAGCCCGGCAAGCGCCGTGCGCCAGTAGTCGAGCTGCCGGTTGGCCAGGCTCTCCGGATCGTCGTCGGCGCCCAGCAGTTGCCGTTGCCACAACGTGTAGTCCGCGTACTGCACCGGCAGCGGGGCAAAGCCTGGAGCAGACCCGGCGGTCCTGGCCTGGTAGGCCTGCGCGAGGTCACGCAGCATCGGCGCCGCGGATGCTCCGTCGAACGCGATGTGGTGCAGCACGAGCAGCAGCACGTGCTCGTTGTCCCCCAGCGTGATCAACGTGGGCCGCAGCGGCGCCTCGGTCGTCAGGTCGAAGCCCCGGGCCAGCTCCGCCTCGGCCCAGCCATCCACAATGGACAACACGGGTCCGGTGTGCAGCACGACCTGGATCGGGCCGGTGCCGTCCTGCGGGAAGATCGTACGCAGGGACTCGTGCCGGGTGGTCAGGTCGTCGATCGCGGCGGACATGGCCTCGACGTCCAGCGGACCACCGGTCAGGCGGAAGGCGAACGAGACGTTGTAGGTGGCGTCCTGACCGGGCAGCTGGTTGAGGAACCACAACCGTTGCTGGGCCGGGGAAAGCGGCATGCGCTCCGGTCGTGCCACCCTGACCAGCGGTCGTGCGGCACGGTCAGCTGTGCGCAGGCGCTTGGCCAGTTCGGCGACCGAGGGGCTCTCGAACACCGCGCGCACCGGCAGCTCGACGCCGAACGCGGAGCGGATCGCGTTCATCAGCCGGGGCGCCAGCAGCGAATGCCCGCCGAGGTCGAAGAAGTTGTCATCGGCACCGACGGCCGGCACGCCCAGTGTGGTGGCGTAGAGGCCGGCGAGGATCTCCTCACGGGCGGTGCGCGGCGCCCGGCCGCCGGTCAGCGCGCCGAAGTCGGGGGCGGGCAACGCTTTGCGGTCCAGCTTCCCGTTCGGGGTGAGCGGCAGTGCGTCCAGCACCACGATCGCGGCCGGCACCATGTGGTCGGGCAGCACCGTGCCCACCGCGGCCCGGATCCGGGCCGGGTCGGTGTCCGGCGCGGCCACGACATACCCGGCGAGCCGCTCGTCGCGCAGCACCACGGCCGCCGCCGACACCCCAGGCTGTCCACACAGGACGGACTCGATCTCGCCCAGCTCCACCCGGAACCCGCGCACCTTGACCTGCCGGTCGGACCGGCCGATGAATTCCAGGGTACCGTCCTGGCGCCAGCGCACCAGGTCGCCGGTGCGGTACATCCGCTCGCCAGAGCTGCCGTAGGGGTTGGCCACGAACCGTTCCGCGGTCAGGGCCGGGCGGTTGAGGTAGCCGCGGGCCAGACCGGCCCCGCACAGGTACAACTCCCCGGGCACGCCGACCGGCGCCGGGCGCAGCGCCTCGTCGAGCACCAGCGCCCGGGTGTTGCGGACGGGCCGGCCGATCGGTGGGGTCTCGTTGCCCGACAAGGGATCGCTCATCGCCGCGACGACTGTGCCCTCGGTGGGCCCGTACACCTGCATCATGGTCCGGCCCGGCGACCAGCGGGCGACCAAGTCAGCCGTGCAGGCCTCACCACCGACCACGAACCCACGCAGACTGGGCAACTCACGGTCGGGCATCGACGCCAGCATGGAGGCCACCAGGTCGGTGTGCGTCACCTGGTGCTCGTCGATCAGGTCGGCCAGTTCCGCCCCGGCCATCTGCCGGCCCGGCTCGGGCACGACCAGCGTCGCGCCGGAGACCAGCGTCATCGCGATGTCGGCCATGGACACGTCGAAGCTGAACGACACGGCCAGCAGGAACCGGCACCCCGGCCCGAGGGCGAGCCGGTCGACGTGCTGGCCGACCATGCCGGAGATACCGGAGTGGGTCACCACGACGCCCTTGGGCGTGCCGGTCGAGCCGGACGTGTAGATCACGTAGGCGGGCCGCTTGAGATCGATGGTCACGTCAGGATCGGTCGACGGCTGGGTGGCGATCTCGGGGTCGTCCAGCAGGATGCCCGGCAGCCCGGTCCCGCCGGTGGTCAGCACGAGCCGCGGCTGGGCGTCGGCGAGCATGAACTCGATCCGCTCGGCGGGATAGTTCGGGTCCACCGGCAGATACGCGGCGCCGGTCTTGAGCACGGCGAGCCACGCGACGATCATCTCGGCCGAGCGGGGCACCGCGATCGCGACGAGCGTCTCCGGCCCGGCACCCAGTCCGATGAGATGGTGGGCCAGCCGGTTCGCCCGCGCGTTCAGCTCGGCGTAGCTGATCTCCATGTCCCCGAACGACACCGCGGCTGCCGTCGGGGTGCGCTGCGCCTGAGCGGCCACGAGCATCGGCAGCGGGGCAGCGGGAACCTTGGTGGCGGTGTCGTTCCAGCCGTGCACCAGCTGGTGGATCTCTTGGGGGGCAAGCAGGTCGAGCTCGCTGATGCGGCGGTCCGGCCCGGCGGCGATCGCCCCCAGCAACCGCTCGAACCAGCCGGCGAACCGCTCCACAGTGGACCGGTCGAACAGGTCCGCGCTGTACTCCAGCACCCCAGCCAACCCACCGGCGCTCTCGGCCAGGTAGAACACCAGGTCCACCGTGGCCAGATCGGTGTGCCGCACCTCGGCCTCGGCGGTCAGGCCGCCGAACGCCAGCTCCAGCTCCTGCGCGTCCTGGAAGGCGAACAGGACCTGGAACAGCGGGTGCCGTGAGGCCGAGCGGGCCGGTTGCAGCTCCTCGACCAGCCGCTCGAACGGCAGGTCCGGGTGGGCATACGCGGCCATGTCCCGTTCCCGGACCCGGCCGAGCAGGTCGGCGAACGTGGGATCGCCTGCGGTGTCGGTGCGCAGCACCAAGGTGTTGACGAAGAAGCCGACCACGTCGTCGAGCGACTCGTCGGAGCGTGCGGTCGCCGGGCTGCCGATCGGGATGTCCGTCCCAGCCCCCAGCCGGGTGAGCAGCGTCGCGATCGCGGCCTGCAGCACCATGAACACGGTCACGCCGTTGGCCCGGGCCAGTTCGTGCAGCGCGGTGTTCACCTCGGCGCCGACGCTCTGCGCCGAGGAGTAGAGCCACCGGCGGACGATCCTGCCGCGCTCGACCCCGACTCCCGGCGCGACGGGCGTTGGCCGACCCCGGGTGGGCATACAAGCTCCGCGACGCCTCG
>CBIMJO010000864.1:0-5023 GCA_966244135.1 uncultured Actinocrispum sp.
GGCGCAGCGGTGACCTCTACATCACGCACCCACTTGCCGTCGCCACGATCCTTGCCGAGCTCGGCATGGACACCACGACCCTGGTCGCGGCGCTGCTGCACGACACGGTCGAGGACACCGACTACTCGCTGGAGCTGCTGCGCGCGGACTTCGGCGACGAGGTGGCGCACCTGGTCGACGGCGTCACCAAGCTGGACAAGGTCAAGCTGGGCACCGCGGCCGAGGCCGAGACCATCCGCAAGATGATCATCGCCATGGCCCGCGACCCGCGCGTGCTGGTGATCAAGCTGGCCGACCGGCTGCACAACATGCGCACCATGCGGTTCCTGCCGCCGGAGAAGCAGGCCCGCAAGGCCAAGGAGACCCTCGAGGTGCTGGCCCCGCTGGCGCACCGGCTGGGCATGGCCACGGTCAAGTGGGAGTTGGAGGACCTGGCGTTCGCCATCCTGCAGCCCAAGAAGTTCAACGAGATCGTCCGGCTGGTGGCCAACCGCGCGCCCTCGCGGGAGAACTACCTCAACAACGTGATCGAGGAGCTGGACAAGCACCTGGCCGACGCGAAGGTGAAGGCCACCGTCGAGGGCCGGCAGAAGCGGTACTACTCGATCCACCAGAAGATGATCGTGCGCGGCCGCGACTTCGACGACATCCACGACCTGGTCGGCGTGCGCCTGCTGGTCGACGACGTGCGCGACTGCTACGCGGCCATGGGCGTGGTGCACGCGATGTGGCAGCCGATGCCCGGCCGGTTCAAGGACTACATCGCCCAGCCCCGGTTCGGCGTGTACAAGTCGTTGCACACCACGGTGATCGGCCCGGACGGCAAGCCGCTGGAAGTGCAGATCCGCACGCACGAGATGCACCACACCGCCGAGTACGGCATCGCCGCGCACTGGCGGTACAAGGAGACCCGCGGCACGCACGACAGCAAGGGCGTCGAGGTCGACGAGATGGCCTGGATGCGTCAGCTGCTCGACTGGCAGCGTGAGGCGGCGGACCCGGGCGAGTTCCTCGAGTCGCTGCGCTACGAGCTGACCACGCGGGAGATCTTCGTCTTCACCCCCAAGGGCGACGTGATCACGCTGCCCGCGGGCGCGACCCCGGTCGACTTCGCCTACGCCGTGCACACCGAGGTCGGGCACCGGTGCATCGGCGCCCGGGTGAACGGCCGCCTGGTGGCGCTGGAACGCAAGCTGGAGAACGGCGAGGTCGTGGAGGTGTTCACCTCCAAGGCCGAGGGCGCCGGGCCGAGCCGCGACTGGCTGCAGTTCGCCGCGTCGCCGCGGGCCCGCGCCAAGATCAAGCAGTGGTTCGCCAAGGAGCGGCGCGAGGAGGCGATCGAGGCCGGCAAGGACGCGATCGCCAAGGAGGTCCGCCGGGTCGGGCTGCCGATGCAGCGCCTGGTCTCGGTCGACTCGATGAACGCGCTGTCCCGCGAGCTGCGCTACCCGGACATCACGTCGCTGTACGCGGCCGTGGGCGAGGGGCACACCTCCGGGCGGCACGTCGTGCAGCGCCTGGTGGCCCTGCTCGGCGGCGTCGAGCACGCCGAGGAGGAGCTCGCCGAGCGCGCCACGCCGTCCACGGTGACCCGCCGCCGGGCCTCCGGGGACGCGGGTGTCGTGGTCAAGGGCGCCTCGGACGTGTGGGTCAAGCTGGCCCGCTGCTGCACCCCGGTGCCCGGCGACGACATCCTCGGGTTCGTCACCCGCGGTGGCGGCGTGTCGGTGCACCGCACGGACTGCACGAACGCGGACGAGCTGCTCGCCGAGCCGGAGCGGCTGGTGGACGTCGAGTGGGCGCCGTCGGCCTCGTCGGTGTTCCTGGTGGCCATCCAGGTCGAGGCGCTGGACCGGCACCGCTTACTGTCCGACGTCACCAAGGTGCTGGCCGACGAGCGGGTGAACATCCTGTCCGCGTCGGTGACCACCTCACGCGACCGGGTCGCGGTGTCGCGGTTCTCGTTCGAGATGGGCGACCCCAAGCACCTGGGCCACGTGCTCAAGGCCGTGCGCGCGGTCGAGGGCGTCTACGACGTGTACCGGGTCACGTCGGCGTCCTGACCAGCTCGGACAGCGTCGCCCCGGCCAGGTCCTTCACCTCGCGGGCCAGGTGCGCCTGATCGGCGTACCCGGTCTGGTGGGCGATGTCCGCGAACGGCTGGCCGTTGTAGGCGAGGTCCATGGCGCGGCTGAACCTGATCACGCGCTGCAGGGTCGTGGGGCCGTAGCCGAACCTGGTCAGGCAGCGGCGGTGCAGCTGGCGCTCGCTGACGTTCAGCGTCTCCGCGATGTCCCTGATGTCGTTGCTCAGCAAGCGTTTCACCGCGGCCGCGAACGTGTCCTGCTGTGCTTCCTTGACCGCTTGGAGAAGCGCCCGCCCCGGGAGTCCTTTGTGGATGTTCTCGGTCAGCCGCTCGACCCGTTCGCGGGTCCACACCCTATCGAGCGGGACGCGGGTGTCCCGCAGCTCGTTTCCCGGGATGCCAAGGAATCCGGGCGCCATCCCGGGCCGGAACCGCACCCCCACCGTGTACCCATCCACCTCGGCCAGGTGCGCGCGCGTATCCGGCCCCGCCACCTCAAGCGACCCCTTGAGCCAGATGATGTCCATACACCCATCCGGCACCACCCGCTGCACACCCACCCGCGTGCTCACCCACACGCAGTCCACAACGTCACCCTCGGGCCGGAACTCCCGGTACATGCCCTCATGGTGTCACGTCAGGGCGCTCGGCGTGCCACGGCTCGTCCGGCAGCACAACGTCCCCGGTCACGTCATCCGGATCGGCCACACCCAGCTGTTTGCGGACCGCGGCCAGGAACTCCTTGATGGCTTGCTGCACCCGACCGACCGGGGTGGTGCCGGGATAGTCCTTCAGGCGCTTGTCCGGCTTGCCTTCGGCCACTGCCCGGACCGCATAGCAGTGGTGAACGACGACCCTGGCGGCGTCCTGCACCTGAGCGCTGCCCAGTAATCGCATCTGCTCGCTCAACGCCCGCAGCTCGGCGTGTATCTCGTCGATCTTGGCCAGCTGGTCCTCCTGGTCGGCGGCGCGGTCCAGCCGCAGCGCGAGATGGACGAGCCGCCTGGTCGCGCCGGTGAAGCCCTTGCTCAGCTCGAACAACGGCACATCCCAGCGGGTCTTCAGCGCGTGTCGCTGTTTGGACCGTTCGATCAAGAACGTTGGCACGAAGCCGACTGCTGCGCCGATGAGCAGCAGGACGGCGCTTCCGATCACTGTTCCGACTGGCACGGCTCATGATCCCACCTCGGCCGCGACGGAGACGTCCACCGCGAGCACCTGGCCGGAGCCCGGTTTGACCAGCTCCGGGCCGGTCATGCCCTGCCACTCCGCGGTCACGATGAACAGCGTCGTCCCCTGTGGACCGCCCAGTTCACAAGCGAACCCGCCGCGGTCCAGCCGGATGGTGTCCAGGACCTCGCCACCTTCGGCGACCCGCGCGCACCACTGGTTGGGCACGTCGGCGTACCAGACCGCGCCCTCCGCGTCAGCGCAGATGCCGTCGGGGGTGCCAGTGCCCAGGTCGGCCCAGATCCGGCGGTTGGTGAGGGTGCCGTTCGGGTGGATGTCGAAGGCCGTAAGGGTGTGGCGGTAGGAGTCGGCGACGATGAGGGTGTCGTTGGTGACGACCATGCCGTTGGGGAAGGCGATGTCGTCGGCGACCTCGCGGACCGTGCCGTCCGGGGTGACGACGTGGACGCCGCCGGGCTTCGGGGACTCGCCGGCCATCGGGTTGAAGCCCGCGCGGTTGACGTACACGTTGCCCCAGCGGTCCACGGCGGTGTCGTTCCAGCCCGGTTGGCCCAGGTCGGCGTAGGTGGTCAGGTCCTGGCGCAGGAGTTTGCTGTTGGGGGAGTCGACGATCAGCAGCGTGCCGTCGGACAGGAAGGCCGTGCACAGCGGCAGGGAGTCCACGCTGGCGACGACCTCGTGGTTGCCGTCCAGGTCGACGGCGATGACCTCGCCCGCGGACCAGTCCGAGAAGTACAGCCGTCCGCTGTGCCAGCGGGGCGATTCGACCAGGCCGCGGCCGGTGAGCAGTGTGCGCAGTTCGTTCATGCCGTCTACACGAACAGGTACCTGCCATTTCGACAACTCGCGGGGTGGTTCAGGATGACCCGGTGCACGACGACACCATCCCGATCCCGCGAATCCAGGCGGAACCGGAGAAACCGGCCGGACACGGGCATGGACAGGGGCATGGACACAGCCACAGCCACGGCCCTGCCGACCCGGTCTCGCGCAAGGTCCGGCGGCTGCTGACCGTTTTCCTGCTGCCGTTCGCTTTCGCGTCCATTGTGGGCGTTGTGCTGCTATATCCCTTTGGCGGCACGCCCAAGCCCTCCGCGCCGGTCACCGCCGTGTCCGGCGAGGTCACCTCGGCCGCGAAGGGGCCGTGCAAGGACGGGGATGTCGAGGTCGGCACGGTCGATGGGCCGTGCCTGGTGATCACGGTCCGGATGAGCGACGGGGCCGCATCCGGCACGGACATCGTCAAGCGGGAACCGGTCGAGCCCAGCTCGTCGCGGTATGCGGTGGGGGACAAGGTCGTTCTGGCGTTCTCCGGCGGGGATCCCGCTGACGGCAACGGTTACCGGCTCGCTGACTTCCAGCGAGGGCTGCCGTTGGCGGCTTTGGCCGGGTTGTTCGCGTTGGCGGTGCTGATTCTGGGGCGGTACCGGGGGCTGGCCGCGTTGGTGGCCCTGGGGTTGAGCTTCGTGGTGCTGCTGTTGTTCGTGTTGCCCGCGATTCTGGCCGGCGAGAACCCGTTGCTGGTGGCGGTCGCCGGGGCCGGGCTGATCATGTTCATCGCTTTGTATGTGACACACGGGTTTTCCGCGCGGACGTCGACGGCGGTGCTGGGCACGATGATCAGCCTGGTGATCATCGGCGTGCTGGGCGCGCTGTTCTCGATCGTCACCAAGCTGACCGGGCTCGACGAGGACACCGCGCTTTTGCTGAGCTCCCTGGGCAAAGGGCTCGACACGCGTGGGTTGT
>CBIMJO010000865.1:0-5018 GCA_966244135.1 uncultured Actinocrispum sp.
CTTGCGCCCTGCCCGCCGGAACGCGTCTGGCCGCCGCCACCCCACACAAAATCGACCCGCGACCAGGCGAACCGGCCCCACCTCTCACCCCCGCCGCCTCACCTCCTACCCCGCCACCTCAGCCCTCGCACCTTCTGCCCTCGACCGTGCCCAGCCTCAAGGCCTCTCGCCTGCCAGGTGAAGCTGCCCGCCTAGCGTGAAGCTGCCCCAAACGCGCCCGGCTAAGGCTTCCCGCTCGGCCTAGGCGGAGTCGCTTGCCTCGCGTGAGGTTGTCCCGATCGCGCCCGGCTTCAAGGCCTCTCGCCTGGTCTGGGTGGAGTCGCTCGCCTCGCGCGACGCTTGCCCCAACCGCGCCCATCTCTCACGCCCGCTGCGCCCGGCCGGGTACCCGCTGCCCCAACTCTCGTTCCTGCTGCGTCCAGCCCTGGCATCTGCGCACCTGCTGCCTTCACCCCTCGCGCGCGTTTTCCCCGAGCGCACGCCCAGCGCAAGGTCTCCTGCCTCGCCAGTTGAAGCCGCCCCAACCACGCCCACCCGAAGCCTCTCCGCCCCGGCCGCACGGGACCCATCGGGGTCTTCGTCCTCGGCCGCCGGGGATCGGCGGGGTGTCGGGTCAGTCTTGGGTTTCGGCTGGGGTCAGCCAGATCACGCCCTGGGGTGGGAGTTGCAGGATGGCCGAGGCGGGTCGTCCGTGCCAGGGCTTCATGGTCGCCTCGACGTCGCCCATGTTGCCCACGCCCGAGCCGCCGTAAGTGCTCGCGTCGGTGTTGAGGACTTCGCGCCAGTGGCCGGACTGGGGGAGGCCGACGCGGTAGTTGGTGTGGGGAGCGCCGGAGAAGTTGGCGACGCAGGCGAGGACGCTGCCGTCGTCGGGGTCCTGGCGCAGGAAGCTGAGGACGTTGCCGCCGGCGTCGTTGGCGTCGATCCAGGAGAAGCCCTCGGGGGAGGTGTCGCCCGTGTACAGGGCCGGGTTCTCGCGGTAGGCCGCGTTGAGGTCCGCCACCAGGGACCGGATGCCCGCGTGCAGCGGTTCCTCGAGCAGGTACCAGTCCAGCGACCGGTTCTCCGACCACTCGCCGACCTGGCCGAACTCGCCGCCCATGAACAGCATCTGCTTACCTGGGTGCGCCCACATGTAGGCGAGCAGGGCACGCACGCCCGCGGCCTTGTTCCAGTCGTCGCCGGGCATCCGCGTCCACAGCGATCCCTTGCCGTGCACCACCTCGTCGTGCGACAGCGGCAGCACGAAGTTCTCGCTCCACGCATACACCAGAGAGAAGGTGATCTCGTTGTGGTGGTACGAGCGGTGCACCGGGTCGTGCTTGAGGTACGACAGGGTGTCGTGCATCCAGCCCATGTTCCACTTGAAGCCGAACCCGAGGCCGCCCAGGTGGGTCGGGCGGGTGACGCCCGGCCAGGCGGTGGACTCCTCGGCGATCATCATCGCGCCCGGGTGTCGCCTGTAGACGGTCGCGTTCAGCTCCTGCAGGAACTTCACCGCGTCGAGGTTCTCCCGGCCGCCGTGCACGTTCGGCAGCCACTCGCCCTCACGCCGCGAGTAGTCCAGGTACAGCATCGAGGCGACCGCGTCCACGCGCAGGCCGTCGATGTGGAACTCCTCCAGCCAGTACAGCGCGTTGGCCACCAGGAAGTTGCGCACCTCGTTGCGGCCGAAGTCGAATACGAGGGTGCCCCAGTCGGGGTGCTCGCCGCGGCGCGGGTCGGCGTGCTCGTACAACGGCTCCCCGTCGAACCGCGCCAGCGCCCAGGAGTCCTTGGGGAAGTGCGCGGGCACCCAGTCCATGATCACGCTGATGCCCTGCGAGTGCAGGTGGTCCACGAAGTAGCGGAAGTCGTCGGGGGAGCCGAACCGGGACATCGGCGCGTAGTACGACGTGACCTGGTAGCCCCACGAGCCGCTGAACGGGTGCTGCGCGACCGGCATCAGCTCGACGTGCGTGAAGCCCATCTCCACCACGTACTCGGCCAGCTGCTCGGCCAGGTCGCGGTAGCCCAGGCCCGGGCGCCACGACCCGAGGTGCACCTCATAGGTGCTGACCGGCTCGCGCCACCAGTCGGTCGACTCGCGCTCGGTGACCCACTCGTCGTCCCGCCACTTGTAGTCCGAAGTGGACACGATGGAGGCGGTCGCGGGCGGTGGTTCGGCGCTGAACGCGAACGGGTCGGCCTTCTCGTGCCAGGTGCCGTCCTTGCCCAGCAGGCGGAACTTGTAGCGCGTGCCCGGCGGCAGCCCCGGCAGGAAGATCTCCCAGATGCCCGACGACCCGAGCGACCGCAGCGGGTTCGCCCGGCCGTCCCAGCCGTCGAAGTCGCCGCAGACCCGCACACCGTGCGCGTTCGGCGCCCACACCGCGAACGACGTGCCCTCCACCGGGCCCGCCGGGGTGTCATAGCTGCGGGGGTGCGCGCCCAGCACGGTCCAGAGCCGCTCGTGGCGGCCCTCCGCGATCAGGTGCAGATCCAGCTCACCCAGCGTGGGCAGCCACCGGTACGGGTCGTCGACGAGCTCGACCCGGTCGTGGTAAGCGACCTCGAAGAGGTACTCGGTGGGGGTCTGGCTGAGAATCCCCGCGAACAGCCCGGCGGCGACCTCATCCAGCTCCTGCTTGAGGTCCCCGGCGAGAACGGTCACCGACGTCGCCCCGGGCCGGTACGCGCGGACCACGGCGCCGGACGGGTGCGCGTGCATGCCCAGCACCGAATGCGGGTCGTGATGCGAGCCGGCGAGCAGGCGGTTGACATCCTCGGCCGGCGGGGCCGGATCGAGTGGCTTCACCCCAGCGATCCTAACGGCCCCCACCCCCACCCGCAGAACACCCACCGTCATATCCGCCCGGTGACTCCCCGTGACCCACCCCGGAAGAGTCCACATAGGACAGATCGCCGCCGCCCCGCCCCGCTTGGGGGACCCCCGGATTCAACGCTACCTGGCGACACCGACAGAAACGGCGCAGCAAGATCGACTCCGGCGGGGTTGTCCACAGCCCTCCCGCGCCGCGGCCCTGTAGCGGCTGGGCGTCGCCACGGTCATGGTGACCGTTCCGACCAACACCTCCGGCTCGGGTGCTGGACGCGGCCCGGCGCGAAACCGAACCGCCCCCATTGACACAGCCGGGGCTACGAGGCGATCCGGGCGATCGAAGCGATCGGGATCTGCACCCAGTCGGGACGGTTGGCGTGCTCGTAGAACACTTCGTACACCGCCTTGTCCAACTCCAGTGCCCGCAACAGAACCTCGTGCTCCCGCGGGTCCCCGTTCGGCGACACCTCGGCGTACCCGTCGCAGAACGCACTGCGGTTGCGGGCGGACCACTCCCGCGCCCGCACCGCCAGCTGGTGATCCTCTGGTTGCCCCACAAGCAGTTGGTGGGCCGCGTAGTCGAACGACCGGAGCATCCCGGCGACATCCCGCAGGGGTGACCGGGGCGCGGTGCGTTCGCTCAACGGCGCCGCGGGTTCGCCCTCGAAGTCGATGAGCAGCCAGCCGTTCACGGTCCGGAGCACCTGTCCGAGGTGCAGATCGCCGTGCACGTGCTGGATCGGCACCCCGCCGTCGGCGCCCCGCGCCGAGTCGAAGGCCGCGCGCAACGATGTTTCGTATTTGGCGAGTTCCGGGACGACCGCCAGCACGGTGTCGAGGCGGCGGTGCATGGCGTCCACCGCTGCGTCGACCTCACCGGCCTGTACCGGGCGGGAATCCAAGGCCCGCGCCAGGTCCGCGTGCACGGCGGCGACCGCGGCACCGAGGCGGTGGGCCTCGCCGGCGAAGTCACCGCCCACCTCGAACGCGTGCAGGTCGGCTTCGGCCATCAGGTCGCGGACGCTCGCCGTGGCCATGGCCCAGCCGTCGGCGGCGTCGGCGAGGAACTGCTGCAGCATGCCGAGGGTCGGGCGGTCGCCCTCGTCGTCGGCGATCCAGCCCAGCGGCTGGGCGATGTGCTCGCTGCCCACCGACCGCAGCGCGAGGTGCATCTGCAGGTCGGGGTTCGGGCCCGCGGACAGCTTGCGGAACAGCTTCAGGATGTACTGCTGCCCGTAGATCAGCGAGGTGTTGCTCTGCTCCGAGGTCACCGCACGGCCGCGCAGGCCCTGCTCGAGCTCCACATCCGGCTCATGGTGGAACCCGATCGGGCCGTATGACCGCGTCTCGGCGATCGCGTCCAGCAGGAACGCCATCAGCTCGGGGTCGCCGGTCGCCTCGTACCACTGCCGGCCGTCCTCGCCGACCCAGATCCCGGACAGGTGCTCCGGCGGCGACTCCCGGCTGCCGAGCAGCAGCTGGTAGGTCGCCTTCCGGTCCTCCTGCAGCACTTCGACGAGCGCGTGCACCAGCCGCGGGTCGCCCTCCAGCAGGGTGACCACCCGGACCGGGCGCGCCTCGGTGACCGGCCGGTCCTTGCCGCCGAACCATCGCTGGTTCGGCAGCCAGGACGGCAGTTCCTCGGCCAGCATCCTCAGAACTGCTGGCTCGCTCGTCATCCCTCGTCCACCGCCATGATCTCGAACCAGTAGAAACCGTGCCCCGGCAAGGTGAGCAGGTAGGACAGTTCGCCGATCAACGGGAACCGCACGCCGCCGGTGAGCTCGACCGGCTGACGCCCCTCATATGCCGAAAGGTCCAGCTCCACCGGCTGGGGGAACCGCGACAGGTTGTTCACGCACAGCACCGTGTCCTCACCGTGGCGGCGCAGGTAGGCCAGCACGCTCGGGTTGGACGAGCCCAGCTCGTGGAAGTCGCCGAGCCCGAACGCGTGGTGCTGCTTGCGCACCTCGATCATGCGCCGCGACCAGTGCAGCAGTGACGAGGTGTTGTTCAGCTGGGACTCGACGTTGATCCCCTGATATCCATACACGGGGTCGGCGATGACCGGCAAGTAGATCCGGCCGGGGTCGCACTGGGAGAACCCGCCGTTGCGGTCGGGGGTCCACTGCATCGGCGTGCGCACCGCGTCGCGGTCACCGAGCCAGATGTTGTCGCCCATCCCGATCTCGTCGCC
>CBIMJO010000866.1:0-5017 GCA_966244135.1 uncultured Actinocrispum sp.
ATGACCACGCCTGAACTGCCCGACCGCAACCTAGCGCTGGAACTGGTCCGAGTCACTGAGGCCGCGGCGATGTCCGCCGGCCGTTGGGTCGGCCGAGGCGACAAGAACGGCGGTGACCAGGCGGCGGTCGACGCCATGCGCAAGCTGATCAACACCGTGACCATGCAGGGTGTGGTGGTGATCGGCGAGGGTGAGAAGGACGAGGCGCCGATGCTGTTCAACGGCGAGGAGGTGGGCGATGGCACCGGTCCGGCCTGTGACGTCGCCGTGGACCCGATCGACGGCACGACGCTGATGGCCAAGGGCATGCCGAACGCGATCGCCGTGCTCGCGGTGGCCGAGCGTGGGGCGATGTTCGACCCGTCGGCCGTTTTCTACATGGAGAAGCTCGCCGTGGGCCCGGAGGCGGCGGACGTGGTTGACATCACTGCGCCGGTCGCGGAGAACATCCGCCGGGTCGCGAAGGCCAAGCACACCGACGTCTCCGACGTGACCGTCTGCATCCTCGACCGGCCGCGGCACGAGCACCTCATCGCGGAGGTCCGACACGCGGGTGCCCGGATCCACTTCATCTCCGACGGTGACGTGGCCGGCGCGATCTCCGCGGCCCGCCCGAACACCGGTGTGGACATGCTGCTGGGCATCGGCGGCACGCCGGAGGGCATCATCGCGGCCTGCGCGCTGAAGTGCATGGGCGGCGCGATCCAGAGCAGGCTGTGGCCGCGGGACGACGCCGAGCGGGCCAAGGCCATCGACGCGGGCCACGACCTCGAGCGGGTGCTGGCGACCGATGATCTGGTCTCCGGCGAGAACCTCTTCTTCTGCGCGACCGGGATCACCGACGGCGACCTGCTGCGTGGTGTGCACTACCGATCGGGTGGCTGCACCACCCAATCGATCGTCATGCGGTCCAAGTCCGGAACGGTTCGGATGATCGACGGATTCCACCGGCTGACCAAGCTCCGCGAATACTCCACTGTGGATTTCGACCGCAAGGACAAGATCGACGATTCCGACACGTTGCCGCCACTCCCCTGACACTTCTCAGTGAATTTCGGCTACTAGCAGCGATCCGGCCGGGCGGAGGTTCATTCGCCTGCCGGATCGCCGGGCCACGAACGGGTCAGTAGTTTCGAACGGTGCTGCGTACCCTGGTCGCCGGCCTGGCCGTTCTTGCGGTGCCCATCGTCGGCGGCAAAGACGCCGACCAGCCCTATCCATTCGCAGCCTCCTTACAGGACACGGCCAATGTGCATTTCTGCGGTGGCGCCCTGATCAAGCCCGAATGGATCCTGACCGCAGCTCATTGTGTGCAGAACAATCCGCCCAATGACATGGTCGTCCGGGTAGGTAGCAATGACCGGGCACACGACGGCGAGCTCATCCCCGTTATCAAGGTGATCCCCCATTCCGCATTCGACGGGGTCCATCCCGGAAACGACATCGCGCTGCTGAAACTCGCGATGCCCGCGAAGTCCGCGCCGATTCCGATCGCCCAACAGGTCGTCCCCGCCGCCGCCGTGCGGCTGCTCGGCTGGGGCCAGACCTGCCCGAAGCCAGGGACGTGCGCCTCGCCGCAGACCCTGCAGCAACTCGACACCACCGTGCTGGCCGCGACCGGCTGCCACGACATCGAAGGAACCCTCGAGCTCTGCACCGACAGTCCCAACGGGGCCGGCGCCTGTTACGGCGACTCCGGCGGTCCCGAGGTCGTCAAGACGGCCACCGGATGGGAGCTGGCCGGTGTGACCAGCCGTTCCGGCAACGACAGCTCCGACTGCGGAACGGGACCGTCGATATACACGAACGTGGCCGCCTATCCGGAGTGGATAGCCCATCAGATGACGTGACCCGACCGAGATCGTGCCGAGACCTCACACGGCGCAACCTCGGGCTATAACGAACCGTCTTTAGGGGCACAAGGGATCACACCACTGAGGGAGACGGGCAATGCAGGTTCGTAAGCTGGTCATCGGGGCGGCAATCGCCGCGACGGCATTGCTGAGCGCCTGCGGCACCTCGCAGCCGCAGCCGGTCCTGGCCGCGGGCTCACAGAACTCGTCGTCCCAGACCGCCACGAACACGACGACCTCCACCACGACGCCGACGACCACCTCCTCCGCGGAGACGTCGACGTCCAGCAGCACGTCGTCGAGCACCAAGACGACGACGAAGACCACCACGACCAAGCCGAAGCCCAAGACCACCACGCCGCAGCCGCCGCCCCCGGCACAGCCGTCCGCGGCGCCGTGCAGCGCGGCCGCCAAGGCGTGCATCCAGCTGTCCACCAACCAGAGCTGGCTGATGGACAACGGCAACGTCGTCTACGGCCCGGTGAAGATCACCACCGGCCGCCCCGGTCACCTGACGCCGCCCGGCACCTTCCGGGTGCAATGGAAGGACAAGGACCACAAGAGCAAGGAGTTCAACATGGCTCCGATGCCCTACTCGGTGTTCTTCAACGGCGGCATCGCGTTCCACCAGGGCAGCCTGAGCGTGAAGTCGCACGGCTGCATCCACCTGTCGATGGCAGCGGCGCAGAAGTACTTCTCGTCGCTCAGCGTGGGTGACGTCGTCGAGGTCGTCCGCTAGATCGAAATTCGTCTGCAACCGACCTTCCCTCTGTCGCGTGAGTAAGGCTGACGCGACAAGGGAAGGTCTTTTTCATGCGAATGGTCATGCTCTGCGCGGCCGCCGGGCTGCTGCTCACCGCCTGCTCACAGCAGCAGGCGCGGCCTTTGGCGGCTCCGGCACCGACCACCACTGTGGAGACGACCACGGCCACCAGCACGCCATCGCCGGAGCCACAGCGCGCCGCTCCCCCAGCCCCGCCGTGCGGGCCGGAGGTCCGCGCCTGCGTGAGCCTGTCCCAGGATCTCGCCTGGCTGATGAACAACGGCGTGGTGGAGTACGGCCCGGTGCCGACCACCCACGGCCGGCCGGGCCAGGAGACCCCGGTGGGCACCTTCAAGGTGGCCTGGAAGGACGCCGAGCACCGCAGCAGCATCTACGGGGACAACATGCCCCATTCGGTGTTCTTCGCCGCCGGTGGTGTGGCGTTCCACGAAGGTTCCCTCACCGACCAGTCACACGGTTGTGTGCACTTGTCCCCCGAAGCGGCGAAGACCTTCTTCGACTCCCTGCCGGTGAAGGCGGTCGTCCAGGTTGTGGGCTAACCCGTCCAGCCGTACACCCGGTCCACCGGGATGGTGACGACCAACCGCTTGTCGGCCACCATCGCCGCGCGGTACTCGTCCCAGTCCGGATGCTCCCCCGCGATCGACCGGTACACGTCGACGAGCTCGTTCACCGTGTCGTCATTGGGATCCGCAGCGACGGCCGACAGCGTGGCGGTGCCCTCGACGACGACGTACCCGTTGTAACCGGGGGCCGGGACGTAGAAGCTCACCCGGGGATCCCGCCGCAGGTTCTTCACCTTCGCGCGGTCGTCCGTGGTGGAGAACCGGATCACGTTGTCCGCGAAGACGAACGACACCGGTGACAGCTGCGGCCGGCCGTCCCGCTTGATCGTGGCAACAGTTCCATGCCTGTTGTCCTGCAACAACTGCTGAAGTTCAGCCATGTTCCCAACGTACATGACATGTCAACAAACGCTACAGTGGCAGGTATGCCCGAATCGCGCTGGCTCGACGACGCCGAAGACCGTGCCTGGCGCGGTTACCGGCGGATGTACTTGCTGCTGAACGCGCAGGTCAACCGCGACCTGGCGCAGGACTCCGGCCTGTCCGAACCCGACTACGACGTGCTGTCGGCGCTGTCGGAAACCAAGGGCCACCGCTACCGGCTGACCAAGCTGGCGCAGCGGATGCTGTGGTCGCAGAGCCGGTTGTCCCATCACGTCACCCGGATGCAGCAACGCGGCCTGGTCACCCGCGAGGACTGCCCGGAGGACGCGCGCGGAGCCACGATCGTGCTCACCAAGGCCGGTCTCAAGGCGATCCAGCGGGCCGCACCGAGCCACGTCGACTCGGTGCGCAGGCACTTCTTCGACCACCTGACCCGCGAGCAGGTCGAGATCCTGGGCGAGGCGACGCACGCCGTGGTCGCCGCCCTGGATCCGCGGAAAAGCTAGCCCTCGTTGCTGGAGTGCCCCGGGAACAGGTGCGCCTCGGGGTTCAGCGCCACCGCGATGTTGTTGACGGCGGTCGCGGCCTCGCCGAAGCCGGTGGCGATCAGCTTCACCTTGCCGGGGTACTGGGCGACGTCACCGGCCGCGTAGATCATGTCCACGGCGGTCTTGCCGGTGCTGTCCACCTCGATGGCCCGGTGGCTCAGCTTCAGCCCCCAAGACTCCAGCGGCCCCAGGTCCGCAGTGAAACCCAGGGCCGCGACGACGACATCCGCCGGGTGGACGGTGGGCTCGCCGCCCTTCACCAGGATCTCGACCTCGCGCACCGTCGGCTCGCCGCGCAGCACGGTCACCTCGGCGTCGGTGATGATCGGCACACCCAGCGCCTCGACCTGACGCACGGTCGGCGGGTGCGCGCGGAACTTGGCCCGGCGGTGAACGAGTTTGACCGAGGCCGCGATCGGATGCAGGGCCAGTGCCCAGTCGAAAGCGGAGTCACCGCCGCCGACCACGACCACGTGCTTGTCGCGGTACACCTCGAGCTCGGGCACGAAATGGACCATGCCGCGGCCGAGCCAGCCGTCACCCGCGGGCAGCGGCCGGGGCGTGAACTCGCCGATCCCCGCGGTGATCAGCACGGCACCGGCGTTGACCACGGTCCCGTCGCCGAGGCCGATCTCGAACCGCCCGTCGACCGGGGTGAGCGTGTCGGCCTTGCGGCCGAGCAGGTAGGTGGGCTTCCACTGCCCGGCCTGCTCGACGAGCGCGTTGACCAGGTCACGCCCGCGCACGGCCGGGAACCCGGCCACATCGAAGATCAGCTTTTCCGGGTACATCGCCGTGACCTGGCCGCCCGGCTCGGGCAGCGAGTCCACGACCGCGGTCTTCAGGTCGCGGAAACCCGCGTAGTAAGCGGCGAACAGGCCG
>CBIMJO010000867.1:0-5017 GCA_966244135.1 uncultured Actinocrispum sp.
CGCCGCGGGCGTTGAGGAACAACGCCGGAGTGCCCCGGCCCTTGGCGGCCAGGCCGGGGCGGGCGCGCACCCGGTAGGCGTCGACGGCGGCCACCGCGGGCCGCCCGACCGGCACCAGGCGCTGCTTGCCGCCCTTGCCGGACAGCAGGACCGCACGGTGCTCCAGGTCGATGTCGTCGAGGTCCAGCCCGACCGCCTCGGAGATCCGGGCGCCGGTGGAGTACAGCAACTCCAGCAACGCCCGGTCGCGCAGGCCGTTGGGCGAGTCCAGCAGCCGCAGCACATCGTCCACGGGCAACGCCTTCGGCAGCCGGCGCGGCGTCTGCGGCGGCTTGACCTCACGGGCCGGGTCGTTCTCCGTGATGCCCTCGCGCATGGCGAACTTGTGCAGCCCGCGCACCGCGATCAGCGCACGGGCGGCGGAGGAGGAGGCCAGCGGCGGGTGGTCCGGGTCGCCTTCCCGCAGCACGGCAAGGAACTCGGCGACGTTCGCCTCGGTGACCGCGCCGAACCCGATGTCGCCCAAGTGTTCCGCATAACGGCGGAGATCCCGGGCGTAGCTGTCGAGGGTGTTGCGGGCGGTGCCCCGTTCCACGGCGAGGTGGTCCAGATAACCGGCGATCACGGCCTCGACGGACATTTCCCGAGCCTACGCAAGACCCTTCAGGTGTTCGAACCCGGCAGCGGCGGCCATCGCGGGCAGCCGCATGATCGTTCCGTCCCGGCCCCACCGTCCCTCGGGAACGTCGTGGAACAGCACGGAGGTCCTCACCGGACGGTCGTCCGCCGGTTCGCCCATCGCGGCCCAGTGCACGTCGTGCGCGAAGGCCTCGCGGCGGACCGGGTCGAGCACGCCGTCGCTGGCCACGAAGTCCAGCAACAGCAACCGGGCCAGCTCCTGCGCGGGCTGGGCGCCGAGGTAGACGTCGGTGAGGTCCTCCCAGATGACGATCGTCCGCACGCGGTTGGCGGCGGGCAGCGACTCGGCCTCGCAGGCCGCGTTCGTGATGGCCTCGACCAGGCGGGCCTTGCTCTCGGCGGGGAATGCGCCCGGTGTGGCGCGAATGGTGATCAATGGCATGGCACCAACGCTAGGAGCCACAGCGCGCGAACACAGATGGCGAGATGGACAATATTCATGCGAATATGGCCACATGAAGGTGGACGTCGTGGCGATGGCGAACGGGTCGCCGAGCGGGGTGGGCGCGGTGTTCGACGTTTTCGACGCGGCCAACAAACTCCTTGGCGACAATGCGTTCGAGATCCGCTGCCTCGGTGCGGGCGGTCAGCCGATCCGGCTCCGCGGCGGCCTGCGCCTGGCGGTCGAGGACCTGGCCGACGCGGCACCGGCGCCGTGGGTGATCGTGCCGGGCATCGGCGCGACGACGCCCGAGCTGATGACCGAACGCCTCGCCGAGCCGGACATCGAAGTGGTCGCGGACTGGTTGAAAAGCGCCCAGGACAGCACTTTGGTGGGCGCGTGCACGGCGACGTTCGTGCTCGGCCGGGCCGGGGCGCTGGACAACCGTTCCTGCACAACGACTTGGTGGCTCGCCGGACTGCTCGGCACGCTCTACCCGCTGGCCCGTGTGGACGCCGACCGGATGGTGGTCCAGGACGGCCGCACCTGGACCGGCGGCGCCTCGTTCTCCCAGATCGACCTGGCGCTGGCGATCGTGGAACACCACCACGGCACGCTCGCCCGCGAGGTGGCCAACCGGCTGGCGTTCGAACGCCGGCTGTCCCAGGCGGACTTCGTGTCCGCGTCGGGTTACGCGGCCTCGCCGGAGATCGCGGCCATCGAGTCGTACGTCCTGGCCAACCTGACCGGCCCGATCACGTTGGCGGACTTGGCGTCCCAGGCGGGCGTGAGCCCGCGGACGCTGAGCCGCCGGACGACCGCGGTCACCGGGAAGTCGCCGATGCACCTCGTTCAGCACATCCGGCTGCAGGTGGCGCTGGACAAGCTTCGTACCTCTCGGGAGTCGGCCCTGCGCATCGCGCATTCGGTCGGCCTCGCGGACACGGCTTCGCTGTACCGGCTGGTGAAGCAGGCGACCGGACGCACTCCCAGCCAGTTCCGGGCGCAGTAATGTTGCGGGTGTGACGGACCCCTCCCGGCTGCGCATCGGCACGCAGGAACGCGAAGACACCCTGCAGGCCCTCGGTGAGCACTTCGCCGCCGGGCGGCTGCCGGTCGACGAGTACGACCAGCGCGTGGCCAAGGCCGTCCAAGCCGAGACCCGGGCCGACGTCGAGCCGTTGTTCGAGGACCTGCCCCAGCCGCACCCATCCTTCCTGGCACCGCCGCCACCGGTCCCGTACGGCACGCCCTCGCCGGTGCCGTACAACCTGCCGCCGCCGGTGCCGTACGACCAGCAGCTGTCCAGCCGGCACAAGATCCCCGCGGGCGTGCTGCAACTGTTCCTGCCGTTCGGGATCGGCCGGTTCTACATGGGCGACACGGCGACCGGCGTGGCGCAGCTGATCACCGCGTTCTTCGGCGTCGGCGTCCTCTGGTGCTGGATCGACGCGATCATCCTGCTCGTCACCGGCGGCACCGACGGCGAGGGCCGCCAGTTGCGTGGCTGAGGCCGGTCAGGGGCACGCCGTCTCCTTCGGGCGGGCCTGGGACCAGTCGAGGTCGACCAGGCTGATCGAGCCGCCGCCGTTGATCCGCACGATCGGCACCGGCTTGTTCACCTGGTTGCCGGTGGCCTCGTCGAACGCGATGAACCCGCTCGCGCCGGGCACCGGGGACGTGCAGTCGATGTTCTTGATGAAGTTGACGATCGAGCGCGGTTCGGTGGTGGGATCGTTCAGAGCCGCTGTGGCGGCTGCGGTCACGGCGTCGTGCTGGATCATCGCGGCGCCGTCCTTCAGGTCCTCGATGGAGAAGGTCCCGGTCTCCAGGAACCTCGTGAGGAAGTCGTCGTAGTTGCGCCGGTGGGTCTTGAGCACCGGGTCGTCCTTGACCGGCTCCCACTGCGACGGGTGGGCGAGCGCGGTGTACATGACCTGGAAGTGGATGTCCCCGGCCTCCCTGAGTTCCCGGCCGGCCAAAGTGGACGCGTCATCGCCGGACAACACCGTTACCGAAGCGAGTTCGCAGGCACCGTCGTTGGCCAGGGCACTGAGGAACGAGCCGAGATCCGAGCCGCGGCCGGCGAAGTAGATCAGGTCCGGCCGGGCCGCGCAGATGTCCGAGTGCATGCCGGCGAAGACCTTGCGCATGTAGCCGTCGCGGGACACCGTTGTCAGCTGCGGGAAGTCGAACTTCTTGGTGAGCGAGACCTGGATCTGCTCCTGGAACGCCTTGGCCAGGGTGGTCGCGTAGGTGTCCGCCTCGCTGGTGTCCATCACCAGCATGACCCGCTGGAAGCGTTGGCGGGCAATGTACTTCGCGGCGACGTGGGCCTCGTCGGTGTTCGTCGGGCCGACCCGGAAGAAGTTCTTCACCCGGACGCCCGCGGTGTCGAGGTTCATGTTGTCCGCGGTGACGGTCGCGCCGATCGTGGCGATCCCGTGCTTGGACAGCTCGGCGACGGCGGCGCGGCTGTTCTCCTGGCTCAGCCCGACATCCGTGACGGCGACGATGCGTTGGCCGGGCGCGGCTTCTACGATCGCGTCGACGGTCTTCTGCCAGTGGTCGGCGTTGCTGCCGAAGTTGGCCAGCAACAGCTTGATCTGGGTGGGCGCGTCCTTGCGCAGCGCGGCCGCGATCGCGCCCTGGACCTCGTGGCGCACGAACGAGACCGGGTTGGAGTCGTTCTCGGTGACGGTCAGGTTCTCCAGCACCACAATGGTCTTGAAGTCGCCGGTCACCCTGGCGTTGTGGTCGGCGATGATCTTTTCCAGGTCCGCCAACGGGTCCTCGGCGCGCATCGGGCCGGAGTCGATGTTCAGCCCAACGCACACGTAGGGCGAGCCGACCGAGGTCAAGCCGGCGCCGCAGTCCTTGAACAGGTCGATCACCACGGGCGTGGACGCGGCGAGCAGGGCCGCGATCGGCAGGGCCACGGCGAGCGGGGTGCGGCGGGCCCAGCTGCGCGGCCGGACCGGCGGGCTGTCGGCCAGCCGGGTCTTGCGGAAGACAGGCATCGGCAGGGTTTCCGTTCCGGGGTCAGGGAAGCAGCCCGAGGCTCGCGGACTCGGCCGCGTCGCGCAGGGCGTCCAGGTCGGGCAACTGGGAGATGATCAGCAACGACTCGAGCGCGGTCGCGATCTCCTTGTACTGGGCGGGTTCCCGCACCACACGCGGGGTCGCGGTCAGCCAGGCGGCGGCGACCAGGCGGGCGATGATGTTGCGCGCTTCGGCGCGGCCGTGCGGGCGATCGTCGACGTCGTCGCTGAACAGCTTGTGGTACAGGTCTTTGAAGTTCTCGGTCAGCGGCAGGTTGTCCGGCGCGCGGACCACCAGCAGCAGCCGGTCCACCCACTGCTCGTGCGGCCACTGGTCGAACTTGTCCTCGAACAGGCCGACCACGGCGCCGATCCGGCCGAGGGCGAGCAGGCAGTAGGCCTTGCGCACGGGATCGGTCTGGCCGTCCAGCAGGGCGGTGAACTGCTCGGTGTAGGACGGGCCGGTGCCCCGCGGGCGGTCGGCCAACGCGGACACCAGGTTCGTCGCGACCCACGGATGCAGGAACACGTGGCCGGTGGCAGCGCCGCCGGGGTCCCTTGTGGACACCCACAGCGCGGTGCGCAGCTCGGTGAGGATCCGGGCCACGTGCGGCTCGTTCACCGGGACCTTGGCGGGCAACGGGATCAGCCACGGCGCGGTGGCGAACGGGGCCACGCTGACGAAGTCCCTGATCTCCACGCCCTTGAGCTGGTCGGTCAGGTCGAGCTGGTTGAGCCAGGACTCCCATTCGGCGCCCCTGAGCACATCCCGCGCGCCACCGGTCACCTGGCGTTCGCCAAGGAAGTCCGCGAGGGCCCGGACGGCGCCCGGCAGGCCACCGCTGGCCCGCTGCACGAACGTGGTCCTGGGGTCGGTCATCTCGGTGCCGAGGAT
>CBIMJO010000868.1:0-5009 GCA_966244135.1 uncultured Actinocrispum sp.
TCCCGGTCGGGTTCCTGTCCAACCTGTTCGTCGCGCCCAGCACGATGCCCAGCTGGCTGGGCACCATCTCGGAGTGGAACCCGTTGTCCTCCACAGTGGCGGCGACCCGGGAACTCTTCGGCACACCGGGCATGGGCGGCGAGTCGTGGATCGCCCAGCACGCGGTGCCGATGGCGTTCGTGTGGCCATTGCTGCTGCTCGCGGTCTTCTTCCCGCTGGCCGTCCGCCGCTACCGGAGGCTGAGCCGTTGATCGAGTTCGACCCGGCCGACCCGCCGCGTTCGAGCACGTTCCTGATCGAGGGAACGCGGGTCCCGGTCGCTCGCGCGTTGCCGATCCTGCTGCGCGACGAGCACTGGGGCCCGCGGGCCCGCCAGGCCCTGGAGATGATCGCCGAGGGCAGGCTGGTGCCCGCGATCTCGCCGGGCGGCTACGACATGTGGCGGATCACGGGCGCGCCGGGCGAGTTCTTCGACGCGGTCGCGGACACGTTGCCGCGCACGCCCGCCGCGCACCTGGTCGTCGGCGGGGCCGAGTACGCGTCGATGGAACCGCAGAAGGTCGACACCTCGACCACGTTGCGGATCACTGTGGACTTCGACGCGATGCGGCTTCGCGCGTCGATGGGCACGGATGTGCTGGCGATCCGGCGGGCCGCGATGGTCTGGCCGCCGCTGGACCGCATGCTGGAAACCGCCACACCAAGCGACATCGTGCTGTCCGACGCCGAGGTGGGGGAACTGCTCGGCGTCGGTGTGCGGCTGCTGACCGAGGCCGGGATCCAGGTGCGCTGGCCCGCCGAGGTCGTCCGGGACCTGACCGCCTCCGCGGTGATCAGCGGTTCGCCCGAGGCGGGCCGGTTCGGCCTGGCCTGGCAGGTCGACCTGCGCGGCCAGGCGCTGACACCGTCCGAAATGGACATTCTGGCCGAGGCGCACCGGCCGTTGGTGCGGCTGGGGGAGCAGTGGGTCCTGGTCGACCCGGGCTTGGCCCGCAAGGCCCGCGACCGCATCCTCGGTCCGCTCCCGACCGCGGCCGCGCTGGGCGCGGCGCTGGCGGCGAGCACCGAGGTCGACGGCGAGCAGGTGCCGGTCATCGCGACCGGGTGGCTGGAAACGTTGCGGGAACGCATTTCCGATCCCGACGCAGGCCTGCCGATCGATCCGCCTGCGGACCTGAAGGCGTCCTTGCGCGACTACCAGCTGCGTGGCCTGCGCTGGCTGGACCGGATGACTGGGCTCGGGCTGGGCTGCTGTCTGGCCGACGACATGGGTCTGGGCAAGACGATCACCCTGATCGCGCTGCATTTGTTGCGAAAGGGACCGACGCTGGTGGTCTGTCCCGCGTCGCTGCTGGGCAACTGGGAACGCGAGATCCGCAGGTTCGCGCCGGGCACTCCGGTGCGCCGGTTCCACGGCACCGCGCGGTCACTCGACGACCTCGACGGATTCGTGCTCACCACCTACGGCACGATGCGCGTCGACGCGGAGACCCTCGCGGCCCAGCAGTGGGACATGGTCGTGGCCGACGAAGCCCAGCACGTCAAGAACCCCGGCTCCAATACGGCGAAGGCGCTGCGGACCATTCCCTCGGCCGCCCGCGTCGCGCTCACCGGCACCCCGGTGGAGAACAACCTCGGCGAACTGTGGGCGATCCTCGACTGGACCACCCCCGGACTGTTGGGCACGTTGCCGCGGTTTCTCGCCCGATGGGGTGATTCTCCGGCCGGCCTTGCCCCGCTGATCCGGCCGTTCCTGTTGCGGCGCCGCAAAACCGATCCGGGCATCGCGCCGGAACTGCCGCCGAAGACCGAGACCGACCGGCCGGTCGCCCTCACTCCCGAACAGGCCGGCCTCTACCAGGCGCTGGTCACCGAGACGATGGCGATGATCCGCGCCAGCACCGACATGGCCCGCCGCGGCCTGATCATGAAGCTGCTCACCGGCCTCAAACAGATCTGCAACCACCCGGCCCAGTACCTCAAGGAGGACAGCCCGGCACTGCCCGGTCGGTCGGGCAAGCTGGAGCTGCTCGACGAACTGCTGGACACGATCCTCAGCGAGGACGGCGCGGTCCTGGTGTTCACCCAGTACGTCACCATGGCCCGCCTGCTGGAGGACCATCTCGCCACTCGCGGTATCGCCACCCAGTTCCTGCACGGCGGCACCCCGGTGGCGAGGCGCGAGGAGATGGTGGACCGGTTCCAGAGCGGCTCGGCGCCGGTGTTCCTGTTGTCCCTCAAGGCCGCCGGGACCGGGCTGAACCTGACCCGCGCCGACCACGTCGTGCACTACGACCGCTGGTGGAACCCCGCGGTCGAGGACCAGGCCACCGACCGCGCCTACCGGATCGGCCAGACCCGCCCGGTGCAGGTGCACCGGCTGATCGCCGAGGGCACGCTGGAGGATCGCATCGCGGACATGTTGCGCGCCAAGAAGAACCTCGCCGACGCCGTGCTGGGCACGGGCGAGGCCGCGCTGACCGAGCTGACCGACGACGAGCTGGCCGAGCTGATCGACCTGAGGGAGACCTGGTGAGCGACGCCCGCGGGTTCCCCGCCTTCCCGCCCGGTGCGCGGCGACGGGCCAGGTTCGCCCGATCGTGGTGGGGGGATGCCTGGATCACCGCGATCGAGGACGCCGCCCTGGACTCCGAGCAGATGCGGATCGGCCGCAAGTACGCGTTCGCCGGGCAGGTCGGGCCGATCACGGTGAGCCAGGGCCGGATCGCCGCCACCGAGTACGGCAGCGACCGCGCTCCGCACGTCACGACCGTCCACATCACACAGTTGAGCGACAACGAGTGGGCACGACTGCTCGATTGGGTGACCGCGAAGTCCGGGTTCGTCGCGGCCTTGCTGGACAAGGAAATGCCGCACGACCTCGCCTCGGCCGACGTCCCGCTGCTGCCGATGATGAGCGACCTCGAACCGGACTGCGACTGCGACGGCTGGGAACTGCCCTGCCGGCACGCGGCCGCACTGTCCTATCAGGTCGCGTGGCTGCTGGACGAGGACCCGTTCGTGCTGCTGCTCATCCGCGGCCGCGGCGAACAGGACCTGCGCGACGAACTGCAGATCCGCAGCGCCCCACCGGAATCGCCGCTGCGCTACCTGGTGCTGGACGCGGCCGCCCGCGCCCGGTCGCTGCTCGACGGCGCGGATCTGCCGGAACTCACCGAAGAGCAGGACCTCGCGCGCTGGGCGGCCACGTACCCGGCGTTACGCGCTCAGCTGACAAAGGCGACCGGTCGGGAGCTGCCCTGAAGTTCACCGTCCAGCACCGTCACCGCCCGTCCGGTCAGCAGCACCCGGTCGTCACGCACTTCGGTACGAACAACACCCGATCGTGGCGAGGCCTGCAGCCCGACCAGACTGACCCTGCCGAGCCGCGCACCCCAGAACGGGGCCAGCGCGGTGTGCGCGCTGCCGGTCACCGGGTCCTCGGGAATGCCGTCCGTGGGCGCGAAGAACCGCGAGATGAAGTCGTACTCGGCCGCCTGCGCGGTCACGATCAGCCCGCGGATCCTGTGCTCCCGCTCGATCGCGGCGACGGCGTTCATGTCCGGGGCCAGACCGCGCACGGTCTGTTCGTCGGCGACCTCGACGAGGAGGTCGCCCAGCGGCCCGGTGTCGTAGGTCGCGACCACCGTGACCCCGAGCGCCTCGGCAAGCCCGTCCGGGGCGGGTTTCCGAGTGGTCGGCGACGCGGGGAAGTCCATGGTGATGCTGCCGTCGGCGAAGGTCTCCACGATCAGGATTCCGCTGCGGCTGCTGAAGGTCACCGTCGCCGGGCCGCCACGGTCCACATGCAACGCGTGCGCCGCGGCCAGGGTCGCGTGCCCGCACATGTCGACCTCGCGCACGGGCGTGAACCACCGGATCCCGTAGTCCGCGCCGTCCACTCCGGGCAGCGTGAACACGGTCTCGGACAGGTTCATCTCCGCCGCGAGCCGGCCCATCCAGTTCTCGTCCGGCCAGGAATCCCCGTCCAGCAGGCAGACCGCGGCCGCATTGCCACGGAACGGTTCGTCGGTGAAGGCATCGATGATCCGGATACGCATACCTCGACGCTAGGACGCGCAGCGGGCACAGTCGAAGGCCAATTCGCGCTAATTGGTTCTCAACCTGCGCAGTCCTTCGCGGATCTTGTCCAGCGAGATCGCGCCATAGCCCAGCACCAGGCCCTGTTGGACCGGCCCGGCGCAGAAGTCCGCCAAAGCCTGCACACCAACCTGTTCGGCCCGCGCCGCGGCGACGACCGGGTCCACGTCGATCTCCGAGCGGGCGCACAGATGCAGCCCCGCCGCCGAGGGCACGAGCTCAAGCCATGGGAAGTCCTTGGCCAGTGTCGTGACGATCAGCTCGTGCCGCGTGGCGTACTCACGCGTGGCCTTGCGGACGTGCCGCGCCAGCAGGCCTTCGTTGAGGAACGTCGCCAGCGCGGCCTGCGCGATCACGTCGCCATGCCAGTCGGTGAGCTGCTTGGCGGTCCGTAGCGCAGGCAGCAGCGACGCCGGTGCGACCAGGAACCCGATCCGCAGCATCGGCAGCATGGTCTTGGAGAACGACCCCACGTACACGACGCGCCCGCCACGGTCGATGCTCTGCAACGGCTGCAACGGCCGGTCGGAGAACCGGTACTCGCTGTCGTAGTCGTCCTCGACCACCACCGCGTCGTGTCGTTCGGCCCATGCCAGCAGTGCTGTACGTCGTGCCAATGACATGGGCGTGCCTAACGGGAACTGGTGTGACGGTGTCGTGTACACCAGCCGTGCGTCGTCGGGCAGCGCGGACACGTCGAGCCCCTCGCCGTCGACGGGTACACCTACAACACGCGCGCCGTGCGAGTAGAACAACCGTCGCGCCGGCACGTACCCCGGTTCCTCGATGGCCACACAGTCACCGGGCTCCAGCAGCACCCGCGCGGTGATGTCCAGCGCCTGCTGAGCGCCTTGGGTGAGCATGACGTCGTCCATGCCAGCCTGCACCGACCTTGACTCACCCACGTA
>CBIMJO010000869.1:0-4999 GCA_966244135.1 uncultured Actinocrispum sp.
GGGCGTCTCCATCACCGGCGTCCCCGGGTTGACCGACGACGCGGTCAAGTTCGCGTCGTCCGTCGTCGAGGCCATGCGGCGCCAGCTCGGCTCGCCCAGCCAGGACCCACCGCTCGAAGTGGACGTCGGCCTGCGGCCACAGGGACGTCAGGGTGCGTTGGTGCGCACGCTCAACTCGTACAGCGCTTATTACCGGCAGTGGAGCGAGATCTGGGAGGCGCAGGCCTTGCTGCGCGCCGATTTCGTCGCCGGGGACGTCCGGCTCGGGGCCCGTTTCCTGGACGCGATCGAGGGGATCCGCTACCCGGCCAACGGGCTGGACCCGACGTCGGTCCGCGAGATCCGCCGGATCAAGGCCAGAGTGGACAATGAGCGGCTCCCGCGCGGGGCCGACCCGACTACGCACACGAAGCTTGGCCGCGGCGGTCTTGCCGACGTCGAGTGGACCGTGCAGCTGCTGCAGTTGCAGCATGCCCACGAGGTCAGCGGTCTGCGCACACCCCGGACGCTCGAAGGCCTGGCGGCCGCTGCCGAGGCCGGACTGCTCACGGAGGAGGACGCCGACGCCCTGAAGACCGCGTGGCTGCTGGCGACGCATGTCCGCAACGCGGTCACTTTGGTGCGTGGAAAATCCACCGATCAGGTACCGACCGTGGGCCGTGAACTCGCCGCGGTAGCGACTGTGCTGGGCTATCCAGGCGCAGTCGATCCCGGTGAGTTCCTCGACGCGTACCGGCGAACCACGCGCCGGGCGCGAGCCGTGGTCGAGCGGATCTTCTACGACTAAACACCGAACCACTCGTCGGCGAGCTCGTCCAGCGTGTTTGCCTTGGCCTGGCGCCGCGCCAGGTAGGCGTGGATGTTGCCGAACCTGTGCAGGATCAGGTACTTCAGCGCGATCTTTGGCACGCTCTCGATGTCCTGATAGCCGTAGCTTTCCAGGGCGCGCCGCAGAATCGTGGCGTCCCCTTGGGACACAAAGAAACCGAGGCTGGCGAACTCGTACTCGGGCGCCCCGGCCATGGCCGGCTCGAAGTCGAACAGCCCAGTCAGGCGGCCGTCCCTGATCAGCAGGTGCTCACACGAGATCTCAGTATGCAGCAAGGCTTTCCGGGGGACCTGTTCCTCGCCGATGAACGCGGGGATCTGCGTGAGCCAGTGCTCGCCGAGACCGATCTCGCGGTGCCGGTCGACGCAGTTCTCCCGCTGGGCCTTGATGAACGTGTCCCAGTCGGGCTCGATCGCGGGCGGCTCCAGCTGGTGGAGTACGGCGAGGGCTTCGCCGAGCTGGCTCGCGATGTCGAGGCGTTCGTTGTGGCTTAGGCTTGGCCAGACGGTGTAGAGGACCTCGCCGTCCAGCTTGCTCATCAGCACATACGCCCAGCCGTCGCTCTCACCGACCTCGTGCAGGACCGGCGTCGGGATCGGTAGCCGGTGCTGGACCGCTTGCAGGACAGTGCTTTCCAGCTGTGACTCATCCCTGTAGACCTGTGGATAGAGCTTGATCACCTTGTCGCCCAAGGCATACACGGGCAGCGAGCCGTCCTTGTACCGCACCGGTTCCGGCAGTCTCAGGTGCGCCGCCAGTGCGCGCACGCCTGGTTGCAGGTCGTTCTCGGTAAGTGCTTCGAACTGGTCCTCGGTGTCGGCTACCGGCAATGGCATACCGGTCAACGTAGAAGAATCAGCCTTCGCTCGCGATCGATATCGCCTGTTCCCGGGTAAAATCGCCCTCCAGCCGGTAGGTCACCTCGCCGACCTGCCACACGAGCGTCTTCCCGGACAGCCGGGCGGCCTCCGTGTGGGTGTTACCGGCCTTGTCCTCGTAGATCACTTCGTGGGGTGCGGCCACCCAATAGGCTGTTCTTCCGTTCACGGAGACGTGTTCGAGTTGACCGGGTTGGGTGAACTTCTCCATGAAGGGGCTCATCGTCCCGTCGATCTCGTCCACCCTCGCGGTGTCGTAGACGAGGGTCACGAACCGTTGGCCGATGTGTACCTCTTTGGGTGAACCGAGCGCTTTCGGCACGGTTATCGGGAAAGTGGCTTGGCGTTGCGCCTCTTCGAGAGTGACGACCCGGTCCCCGGGCGGGTACGAAATGGTCGTTGAGGGCAGCGGCGGCGGTGGCTGTTCTGAGTTGAACTCGATCCCAGCGAACCGCAGCAGCTGTTCGACACCCGCACGGACCTCCGGCGACACGGCCAGCGCGACCGCGAAGGCCAGCAGGATCGCGAGCACGGCCGTGAGCGCCGGCTTCATCCGCCACCGGCGTGCTTCTTTGACACTGATCCGGGCGCGCACCGAGGCAGTGACGTCCGGCGTGTCCGGCACGTCGATGCTGGCGCCGAGATCGCGGAGGGCGGCTTCGAGCCGGTCGTCAGTCATCGGCCGCCACCTCCTTCAGCATCGGCCGCAGCCGCGCCAGCGCGCGCGAGAGCCGCGACTTCACCGTGCCCTTGGGCATCCCCAGCGCCTGCGACGTCTCCGCCTCGCTGAGATCCAGCAGGTATCGGTAGGTGACGACCAGCCGTTCCTTCTCCGGCAGGGTCCGCACCGCGTCCAGCAACGCCGTCCGCTTCGCGTCCACCAACGTCAACGAGGCCGGATCCCGGTGCTCGACCGGGTCCTCCATCCGCCCGACCCTCAGCTCCAGCAGCCCCCGACGCCGCTGGGACCGATGCAGGTTCCGCGTCTCATTGGTGACGATCTGCAACAACCACGGCCGGAACGCCGACCCCACCCGAAACGACCCCAGCCCCCGAAACCCCTTGACGAACGCCTCCTGCACCACATCCTTCGCATCCTCACCCGCACCCATCAAGTACGCGGTCCGATGCGCGAGCGCGCTGTACCGCGCGACCAGGACCCCATACGCATCCAGGTCGCCGGCACGTGCACGGGCTACGGCCTCGTCGTCGTCCGTCGTCCCTCCTCGCTCCGAACCTCCACCCTTGCTACACCGCCCAATCCCATCAGGTTCCTGGCGCCGGGATCCCAGCCCAATGGATCTCGGCCGCTGCCAGCGCCTGCCGGATCCGCTGCTCCTCGCCACTGCCTGTGGTCGGCAGCCGCAGCAGGGGCATCTGGTGGATTCGCAGGATCTCGTTCTTGAGCGCGTCCCGCCGAAGTTGCTCACACTCGTGTCGTCGGGGTCGAGACCGCGCAGGGACCCGTAGCGGAAGTACTTCCGAATCCTCCCGACCAGCCCGGGGCGAGCGCCGGCGCGTTCGACCTCGCTCTCGGCGAGGATTGCGAAGAATCCGTACGCGCCCGGCATTGTAGGTATGACGACGATTGTTCTTGAAGACAACAGAAACCTGAGCATCCGGGCCACGAACATCGCACTCGAGAACCTCGTTAGTCCTGTCCTCGAACGGCGTCGTCTCGTCCTTGCGAATCAGTACGCCCTCAAGGCTCGGATCCAACACACGACCTCCCAACGCGGATTGAGGAATACATGATCCGAATGCGACAGGTCCGCCAGCGAGGTGCTGGCGGCGATGGTCGTTGATCGACTTTCTCCGACGTCTGACGGCCTGGTGACGGCATGATCCTGGTCTGCCCAGCGCCCTGCTCGACCCGTGAGCTATGGCGGACGACACCAAGCATTGAAGACATACGACAGGCCGGGCGATCGAGGAGAATCCTCGACCGCCCGGCCTGTGTCTGCGGTGTCACCGGCTCACGGCCTGGTGACGGCCTAGCGCCTCTCCGGACCTACGAAACCGCAGGTAGAAGGTGCCTACCGATCAGACGTCGTAGTACAGCGCGAACTCGTACGGGTGCGGGCGCAGGCGGAGCGGGTCGATCTCCTGCTCACGCTTGAAGGCGATCCAGGTCTCGATCACGTCGGGGGTGAACACGCCGCCCTCGAGCAGGAAGTCGTGGTCGGCCTCCAGGGTGTCGAGCACCGTGCCGAGGTCCGCGGGGACCTGCTTGACGTTCTTGGCCTCCTCGGGCGGGAGCTCGTAGAGGTCCTTGTCGATCGGGGCCGGCGGCTCGATCTTGTTCTTGATGCCGTCCAGGCCGGCCATCACCATCGCCGAGAAGGCGAGGTACGGGTTGCCGGAGCTGTCGGGGCAGCGGAACTCGATGCGCTTGGCCTTGGGGTTGTTGCCGGTCACCGGGATGCGCACGCAGGCGGAGCGGTTGCGCTGCGAGTACACGAGGCTGACCGGGGCCTCGAAGCCCGGCACGAGGCGGTGGTAGCTGTTCACCGTGGGGTTCGTGAACGCCAGCAGCGACGGGGCGTGGTGCAGGATGCCGCCGATGTAGTGGCGCGCCGCGTCGGACAGGCCCGCGTAGCCGCTCTCGTCGTGGAACAGCGGCTCGCCGTCCTTCCACAGCGACTGGTGGGCGTGCATGCCCGAGCCGTTGTCTCCATACAGCGGCTTCGGCATGAAGGTCGCGGTCTTGCCCGCTGCCCACGCCGTGTTCTTCACGATGTACTTGAACAGCTGCAGGTCGTCCGCAGCGTGCAGCAGCGTGTTGAACTTGTAGTTGATCTCGGCCTGGCCCGCGGTGCCCACCTCGTGGTGCGCGCGCTCGACGGTGAAGCCGGAGCCGATCAGGTTCAGCGAGATCTGGTCGCGCAGGTCGGCGAAGTGGTCCACCGGCGGCACCGGGAAGTAACCGCCCTTGAACTTCGTCTTGTACCCACGGTTGCCGCCCTCCTCGTCGGCGCCGGTGTTCCACCAGCCCTCGACCGAGTCGATCTCGTGGAAGGAACCGTTCTCGGCGTTGTCGAACCGCACCGAGTCGAAGATGTAGAACTCCGCCTCCGGGCCGAAGTACGCCGTGTCGGCGATACCGGACTCGGCGATGTACTGCTCCGCCTTGCGCGCGATGTTGCGCGGGTCGCGGCTGTAGGCCTCACGGGTGAACGGGTCGTGCACGAAGAAGTTCAGGATCAGGGTCTTCTCGATCCGGAACGGGTCGAGCCGGGCGGTGTACGGGTCGGGCAGCAGCAGCATGTCGGACTCGTGGATCGACTGGAAG
>CBIMJO010000870.1:0-4997 GCA_966244135.1 uncultured Actinocrispum sp.
CCTGTTCGGCGGCGTCCTGATCTCCCAACGCCAGATGTGCGCGGGCGGCCCTGTCCAGCGCGACGCCGAGATCGGGCACGGCGACCTGGCGGTCCAGCAGGACCGCACGGGCTTCGGTGATGTACTGCAACGCCGTGCCCGGCTCGGTCGCCCAGACTCGCTCGCCCAGGTTGCCCAGGACGTTCGCCAGCTCGGTGGCGCGGCCGGGCAGCTCGCGGTAGATCGTGACGGCCTGCCGCAAGGCTTCGATCGCCTCGTCCGTCCTGCGCAGCTTGCCGAGCATGGTCCCGACGTTGTTCCAGGATGCCGCGAGTTCCGTCCGCAGCCCCTTGTCCCCCTCGCAGATTCGCA
This sequence comes from uncultured Actinocrispum sp., assembly GCA_966244135.1. Classification (GTDB taxonomy): domain Bacteria; phylum Actinomycetota; class Actinomycetes; order Mycobacteriales; family Pseudonocardiaceae; genus Kibdelosporangium. The sequence goes on from CBIMJO010000870.1 coordinate 352, forward strand.
CGGCTTCCCGCGCACGCTGCAGGGCTTCTGTGGTGCGGGCCGCATCGCCGAGGCAGACAGCGATGTTGTTGCACGCCCCGGCGAGCTGCCGCCGGTAGGCGCCGTTCTCGCCACTTAGGTTGCGCCACAGCGTGAGTGCCTCGTCCGCCTCCCGAAGCGCCGCGTCGAGCTCACCGGTGAGCCGGTGCGCGATGCTCGCGTTGCCCAGCGCGGTGGCGTACTCCGGCAGGCCACGCTGGGTCGCGGCGACCTGCGCGCGGTAGAGGCGCGTGGCTTCCTCACCGGCCGTCACGAACTCCCGGTTGCGGCCCGCGTTGCGGTGCAGGGTTCCGAGATTGTCCAACGCCCCAGCCAACTCCGACGAGGTCGCCGGGTCACCGTCCCACAGGCCGCGGTAGATCTCGACCGCCTCGGTGGCAGCGGCGACCGCACCGTCATGGTCCCCGAAGTCGTCGCGGCGGCCGCCCAGGTTGTTCAGCGCGGATGCCAGGCTGCGCCGGTTGTCCCCGCCTGCGCTCCGGATCAGCGCGACCGCCTCCTCGGTGACCGCGAGGGCCCAGGCGAAGTGACCGACATCCCGCTGCCGGGCACCAAGCCGAGTCAGCGCGGTCGCCAGGTCCAGCATCAACTCCCGGTCGCCACCGGCGGCCAAGGCGCGCAGCAGCCCCACGGCTTCCACGGCCATCTCCAGGGCGCGCGGGAACTCGCCGGCCTGGCTCAGCCGGATGCCGAAGCTGGACAGCGCGAGCGCGAGTTCATGCTCCGCACCCGCGCCGAGCGCCCGGTACAGGTCGACGGCTTCTCGCGCCGGGTTCAGCGCCGTCACGAAGCGTCCGTCCTGCGCGTAGACCGTGCCCAGGCTCGACAGCGTGCCGGCCAGCTCGGCCTCGTAACCACCGACCGTGGTGACCAGCGTCCGGTACAGGCTGGCCGCCTCCTCCAGCAGCGCGGCGGCACCCGCCGCGCTGCCCGCCTTGGCCTGCTTGGCCGCGAGTTTCCGCACTGCTTCGGCAAATGCCGGAGTCAGGGCCGAATCCCGTGACGCGGCAACGCGAAGCTCGTCGAGGTTCACCTCGGGCGCCATCGGCGGCTGCATCCACGGGGCGACCGGATAATCCGGAGTGAAGCCGCCGCTGAGTGGTTCGGCGGCGTCCCCATGGAATCCGTACGGAGAGGTGGACGGGCCGGTCGGCGCGAAGTCGACTGCCGTGTACGCGCTCCCCTTCGCACCTATCGGCGGTCCCGTGACGGCAGGTGCCAAGTCGTCCAGCTGCCAGAGCAGGTCCTCACGGTTGAACCGCAGGCAGATCGCCGCCACCGCCGCGGCTGCGTCCCGCACCTGCTCGGTCGGCCCGGCGACCGAGCGGAACACCCGGATCCCCTCGGGCCCGGCCAGTTCCGCGTGCAGCGCCGCGTACTTGCGCGGGTACGGCGGTTTGTTCGGCAGGTCGTAGCGTTTCATCAGCGCTTTGACGACCGGCAGGGCCTTCGGGTCGAAGGGTGTCCGGCCCGAAGCCTGGAACGAGCGCAGGTGGTCGGCCAGGGTCTGGTGGAAGATCCGGTAGACCGCCTGGCCGGACTCACCGTCCTGGACGATGTAGCGCCCGAGCTCGGTGAGCACGTCCAGTACGTCGTCCCGGCCGACCTTGGCGCGGGCGAGCGCGGCGGCGACGCAGATCCACTCCTCCTCGGGCAGCCCGGAACCGCCTGCCCACGCCAGTGCGGTGAGCATCGGCCGGACCAGCCGGCTGGCCAGTTTCCCGGCCGCCCGGTCGTAGTCCGCCTCGAACGCCAGCGTGATCGAACCGCTGATCCGCGACTGCCATCCGTCCGCGGCAGTGTCCACCGGGGACTGTCGTAGTTGCTCAGTCACCAAGCGCGCCAACAGGAACGGCCGGTCGACTGTGAACGCCGTCGTGCTGGTGACGGTGGCACGGGCGGTGAACATGTCTGCGACGGCGTTCGGGTCCATGGCGTCGTGCACACCGTTGAGGCGGAGCTGGACGTAGTCGTGGATGTCCCGGATGCTGCTCTCGATCCTGGTGTCCAGGTTCACCGTCTCCCCGGCGTTGAGCACCTTGAACACGCTCGTGCCGGTCATCACCTCGTCGAGGCTTCGCGTGGACACGATCACCGTCGCCCATTTCGCGAGCGGCACGAGCAGCGACCGGGCGATGTCGAACGCCTCCGTGCGCGCCTCGTCCAGGCCGTCGATCACCACAACCGGAGTGCGCTCCCACATCCGGCACCGTCGGCGCACGACGCCGAGCAACTCATCGGTGTTGCGCAGCCCTTCGGCCAGCCGGGTCCACAGGCCACGCGCCGCGAGCTGACGGTCCAGTACCCCGGCGATCCCATCGGCGGTCTGGCGGCGAGCATGCACATGCGCGTCGACCGAGTGCGGGCCCGGATCCCCGGCTTCGACGATGTCCGTCTCGGCGAGGAGGGCCGCGCGTTCGGTGTCGGCGGACAGGCTCACGATCCGGCCGAGCAGCGCCGTCTTGCCGGTGCCGGGTGAACCGGTGACCACTCTCAGGCCGGTCTCCCGTGCCTTGACCCACCGCACGAGCGTGCCGATCTCGTCGCGGCGGCCGGTGAACCAGGACCGCCGCTGCGGCGCCGCGTCGTCGGGTCGCGCGGCATCGCCGGCCCGCGCCGCGTTGAGCAGGTGTTCCACGATCTCGCTCGCCGCGTCCTGGGTGTACAGCGGGTTCGGGATCATCGGCTCTGGAACGCCGCCGCCCTGGGTCCGGAACTGCAGCGTCACTCTCGGGTTGTGGCCCCAGGAGTCGTCCATGAGGGCCTCGACGAAGTCGTCGCCCTTGATGTACGTGTCGTGCTCGGACCACCGCAGCAGCCGCTGCAGGGGATCGCGCGGACCATTGGTCATCACCTCGCGGACCCGTTCGCCCAGCTCACCGTCGTACGCCCGATGCCCGGACTTGCACGCGGCCAGCACACCGACCCACTGGTTCGCCCGGTTCGGCGGATAGGCCCTCATCACCGTCGACGTGGCCTCGTCGGCCGCTTCCAGGCCGTCCCCGGCGAAGCACGAGTCGATGATCAGCAGCAGCTGGTTCGCCCCCGACGCGGCACAGGCGGAGGCCAGTTCCGCGACCGGGATCCCGGCCAGCTTGGAGGTGAGTTTCGAATCGCTCGTGAGCAGCCGCAGCTCACCCGGCCCGTGACTGGCGCCGTGGCCGCTCCACACGACCACCATCGCCCCGCCATCCCGCAGACAGTCCTCGAGCTCGGCCATCGCGTCCCGGACCTCTCCGGCCTTGGGATTGGTGAGCACCGACGTGTCATACCAACGGTCGAACCGGGACTTCAGAAAGTTGACATCTGTCACCACATGCTGGAGCTCACCGCCCTCGGGGTCGCCGGCGTAGCTGCCGACCGCGACTCCGAGAAAACGGCCATACGGCGTGTCTCCCACCGCGTCTCCCCTTGCGCACGGGTTCGTCGGCCTCCCAGTGTCGCACGCGACCTCGGCCGAGGTCCCCCGACAGCCCGTTCGCGTCGCCGACCAGTGTGGACGCGGGACGCCATTCGCTCCATGTGTACAGCGCAATGACCCGCCACCCTCTCCTTGACAAGCCCGGCCGGGGTTCGCCGTTGAGCCGCGGTTGATCGTCCGGGAGGCATCGATGTCGGTCTTTCCCAGGCGTGCTTCACTGATGTCGGATTCCGGGCGGAATGACGGCTGGGCCTGGCTGCCTGACCACTACGGCACAGGCAGGTCCGAGGCGGTGCGTCTCTATATGGGCCGGTACGACGACCTACGCCTCGCAACCCATCAGCACACGAGGAAATGAGCGTGACACGGTCAGGACGCTGTCTTCAGTCCGTGCTCACCCAAGGGGCCGACGGACAGTCCCCGGTGTTCGCATTCGTCCAGCAGCAACGGGACGGCGCCCAGCATCGAGCGCCACGATCCCGTAGCCGCGAACCGGTCGGAGTCATGCAACAACACAGTCCCGCCACCACGCAGACTCCCCGTGACCGTACGGAACACCGACTCTGGCGTGGCTCGCGCGGACCAATCCCGACCCCACGCGGTCCACAGAACCGGTGTGAGACCAAGGCGTCGCGCCGCGGAGTAGGCGGGCCAGGTCAGCACGCCATACGGAGGCCGGTACCACCGCAGTGCAGCGCCGGTGACGTCGCCGATCAGCTCGTGGGCAGCGGTGATGTCCTTGTGGGTGGCGCGCGGGGTTCGGTACAGCAGGCAACGGTGGAGCCAGCCATGGACGGCGATTTCGTGGCCGGCGGCCGCGATCTCCTTGGCCAGCCCGGGATCGTCCTGGACCTGGATGCCGATCAGGAAGAAGGTCGCCTTCACATCCCGCGACGCCAACAGGTCCAGTAACTGCGGCGTGGCCTGCCGGTCCGGGCCGTCGTCGAACGTCAGCGCCACATGCCCGCGATCGCCGACGCCCCTGATCCGGGAAAGAAATGTCACGCTGCTGCCTCCGCAAGCTCTTGCACCGCGGCGAAGGCCTCGATCACCTGAACGGGATCGGCCCCGCGCCTCCACGAGGGCTGGTCGGTCATCCTGGTTCGCTCCTCAACGGCGTGAACGATGAGCAGCTGCGCATTCCACCGCTGAGCACACTTGGCACGCCAGTGCAGCTCATCAAGGC
>CBIMJO010000871.1:0-4989 GCA_966244135.1 uncultured Actinocrispum sp.
GATGGAGAACTTGACATCCGGCGGCACCAGCCCGGTCTCGCGCAGCCGCGCCACCCAGGCACCGATCTCCGCAAGCACCGACGGATCGGTGTAGCAGGCGGCCCGGACCGGCGTCGGCCACGGCTGGTAGACCCTGATCACTCGACTCCGCATGGCTCCCATCCCCGTATGGCCGCGATCAACCACCCGAGGAGAGAACCTAGCACAACTGTCGAACACACGTTCGAGTCTTGTGTTCGACAGTTGTGCGCGGCGTCAGCCGGCCAGGCGCGCGGGCACCTCGGCGGCGGCCGGGTTCTCGGCACCGAGCAGGCCGAGCCGTTCGGCGGCCGCACCGGCCTGGAACCGGTTGTCGGCCTGCAGCAACTGGTACAGGGTGGAGATCCGGCGGGCCAGAGTCCTCGGCGCGAGGCACATCCGGCGGGCGATGGCTGTGTCCGGCAGGCCGGAGGCCAGCAGGACCAGCAGCTCGCGCTGCTCGCGGTCGAGCACCAGCACGTTCGACTTCACCCTGGAGCGAGACTTCATTTCCTTCGGCTCCTGATTGCGGTGGGATTGTGAGACCTGGTGTGGCGCCAGCGCCGACACCACACCAGGTGGAATGCCCCGATCGCCGAGACGGCACCGAAGGGGTATCGGCACCGATTCCCACCTGACACGGGCCCTGCCCCCATGTCAGATTTCGGGCTTATCGCCGGGGCGGTTCGCACCTCACCGTGGTGCGACAAGAACCAATTTACCGGAGAAAGGCCAGTTCAGCGGGCTGTTTCCGGTGAGTTTTCGCGCAATGGTCGGTGTCCATTCGGGCAGCCGGTGCCCGCGGGCGTCCGCAGTGGACGGTTTCCCCTAGGGTCGGGTGCGAAGCGAGGGGATTTCGATAAGGAGGGAACCCATGCGCACGGCCGCATTGACCGCGATGGTTGTGAGCGCTCTCACGTTAACCGGCTCCGTCGCCGCCGCGACCCCGTCCCGCGGCGTCACCGGGACGATCATCGGTCAGACCACGGTGGGCGGCAAGGACATCGTCGTCCGGGAGATCACACTGGACCACGACGGGTCGACCGGATGGCACTGGCACGACGGCACGCTGTACGCGTACGTCAAACAAGGCACGCTCACGCACACCAACTCGGACTGCACCACCCAGGACGTTTACCCGGCTGGGAGCGCTTTCTTAGAGCCGGCCGGTGACGACCACGTCCATATCGGCCGGAATCTGGGGAATACGCCGGTCATTCTCGAGGTTGTATACGTGCTTCCACACGGGAAGCCATTGTCCGAGGACGCGCCCAACCCCGGTTGCGACTTCCAGTAATTCATGGATGTGAACCGTGAATCCGATTCAGGGATTCACGGTTCACACACCGGGCGCAGTGAGACCGTGACGGCTTTCCGGTGCAATGCGTCGAGCCGGTTGGCGATATCCGCGGACACTTCCGCCTCCACGTGCCAGACGAAACACCGCACGTTGTGGTCGCGGACTTGCCTGGTGTTCACCAATTGTTCAAGTATCTGGCCGGTGATCCGGTCGAGCTGCGGGCGCACCTCCTTGGCGAGGTCCGGCCGCTCGGCCGGCTGCTGGTCCGGATGCGCCGTCCAGCGCTCGAACAGGCCCCGCTGGACGACCTTGTTCGCCTCGATCTGGGCCCGGAAGAACCGGACGCCGACGTCGGGCGGCAGGCCCAGCCCGACGGATCTGGCGGCCACATCGTCGAGGACCTGCTTCTCCCGCACCGGGTCGTCGATCGGCTGCGTGGTGCCGAACTTGGCGGCGGCCACCTTGTCCGCCAACAGGATCCGCTGCACCGCCAGGTCCGCCAGCGGGCCGAGCGGACCCAGCGCCACCCGCTGCTCCGCCTGGGCGGGCGTCCCGATGCCCACCGCCGCCACCGCGGCCACCACTGCCGACCGAACACGCATGTCCCCACCTCCGTATCCGGTTCACAAGATACGCGGACTTCCGGTTACCTCGCGCCCACCGACCAGGTGGCGGGAAATGGCCACCCCGAGCACCGCCGAAACGCCATGCCCGATGGTGGTGAAGTCCGGCAGCCAGCCGAACCACTCGACGAACAACAGCGGCAGAATCAGCAGAACGACCCACAGCGGGCGAATTCGCCGGGGCACGAGGAACGTCACCGCGCCCATGCAGCCGAGTGCGCCATAGCTGACGCCGTAGTCCGGCGCGGAACGTACTCCCGGTGGGTATGAACCGGTTTTCAGCGCGACCGCGACCACCAGAAGAGTGACCAATGTGGCGAGAACATGCACGGCCGCGAAAGTCCCCAGCGCCCGGAAAGTCCCGAACCGCCGTTCCAGCCAGCTCATGCTGACCATGATTCCGGGCAGCACGATCGACAGCGCCCCGAGCACCCCGCCGGTCAGGTCGACCACGAAGGCGCTGCCGATCAGCCGCAGCGGGAAGGACCAGTCCACGTCGGCCAGGTCGGTGCTCACCGTGCGCTCCACGAACAGGCGCCCCCCATCCGGGAGAACCGCGAACACCACCACGTTCACCGCGAGTAACAACACCAGGTAGACGGCGGTCCCCGGGGCGCGGCGAACGAAGGTCACCGCCGAAACGGTAGATGACCGATCAGTTTTCGCTACCTATCTTGTCTTTATCCGTACCAGACTCGTAAGAACGGCTACGGAAGGTGATCAAATGCTCGCCGGCTGGCTGCTGACGATCGTGTTCACCGGGACGGCACTGTGGTTCCTCGTCGGCTGCGCGCGTCCGCGAGCGTGCACCAGCGAGCGGGTCACCAGTGTCGCGCACGTGGTCATGGGGCTGGCCATGGTGGCGATGGAGTGGAACACCGGACTGCCGGCCTGGCTACAGGTGGCGTTCTTCGCGTCGGCGACAGTGTGGTTCGCGGGTCTGGCTACAGTCCCCCACCAGGCACCGGACTTCCGTTCACTGCACCACGCGTTGATGGCGGCGGCGATGGTGTGGATGGTGGTGTCGATGTCGCTTGGGCACCACGTCGTGTCTGCGGCGACTGTGGTGAGTGCCGTGTTCGCTTGGTACTTCCTACTGGCCGCATTGCCATTCTTCTACGGCGTCCTGCGGCGGCGCCCCAAGGCAATGGACGCGGTGAGTCACGCCGCCATGAGCTTGGGTGCGGGTGTGCTGCTGCTCAGCATGTGAACCGGCGCCGGTTCTGGCGCGCGAGTTCCGCGTCCAGTTCGGCGATCTCCTTGAGCCGGAGCCCGAACCGCTGGCAGCCCTGGATGAACTGCAGCCGGTCGACGGTTTCCGGCGGGTAGACCCGGTAGCCCGAGGCGGTGCGCGGCGGCGGGGCGAGCAGCCCGGCACGCTCGTAGTAGCGGACCGTGTCCGGGCTGACCCCCACCTCGGCCGCGAGCTCGGCGACGCGAAGACCCGATGTAGAAGTGACCTTCACGTCGTCGACGGTAAACCTTGGAGCCGACTCCAAAGTCAAGACTTTCGCAGCGCCGCCAGTTGCTGTTCGAAGGGAAGGACCGACGGTGGCACGACCGGGATGGGCTTGTTCGCCATCAACGCGGCCAGCTCGTCGGCGGCGCGGCCGATCCGGGAGGTGATGTCCTGCTCGGTGCCGCCCCAGTCGTCGGTCGCCACGTACACCGAGGTCGGCGCGACCACCATGCGCAGGTACACGAACATCGGGCGCAGCGCGTGCTCCAACGCCAGCGAGTGCCGCCCGGTGCCGCCGGTAGCGGCGATCAGGACCGGCTTGCCGACCAGCGCGGTGTCCTCGATGACGTCGAAGAACGACTTGAACAGCCCGCTGTAGGAGGCGGTGAAGATCGGCGACACGGCGATCACGCCGTCGGCGGCGGTCACGGTGTCGATCGCGGCCTGCAGCTGCGCGCTGGGGAACCCGCTGACCATGTTCTTGGCGATGTCCACCGCCAGGTCACGCAGTTCGATGACGTCGACCTCGACCTCGTCGAGATTGGCCACCGTCGCCGCGGTCAGGCGGTCGGCCAGCAACCGCGTGGACGACGGCCGGCTCAGCCCCGCTGAGATCACTGCAAGCTTCATGCCCGGCGCAACGACCGCCGGTTGGTCATTATTCCTTACTATCTCGCGCCGGCCCGGAAGTTGGCGCGGGCCAGGGTGTCCCCGTCGAGCACGACCTCGTCGATCGCCTCGATGATGTCGTCCTCGATCACGACCTCCGCCCAGTTGTCGGTGGCGCCGCAGGACGCGCACGCCCAGGTCTGTAACAGGATCGTCGGCTCGCCCTCCTGCGGTGCGCGCAGCAGCTCGTAGCCGTTGTCCAGCGCCCGTTGCGTCGTCACGGGCAGCTTGTCGCCGACGCCGAGGTACGCCAGGTTGGGGGTGTCCCGCAGCCTGGTGGTCATCTCGAGCATCTCGTCGGGCTGCGCTGTCCTTTTGCAATGTGCACAGCGCAACGGGGCGACCAGATAGTCGAACCGATATCCCACGTCCCTTGATGGTGGGGTCATCGGCAGACGATAGCGTTGGATGCACGCGTCGGATAAGGGGCTTGGTGAGACTCGCGGACGATGGTGAGCTGGAACGTTCCTCTGTGGTCGCCAACCGGGCGATGAACCGGACGCGCGGACTGTCCGGACGGGACGGTTACTCGGCCGTGCTCGGCGTGGACATCCTCGCACTGGCCCCGGCCAGTTGGCTGGACCTGTGCTGTGGCAGCGGGAAAGCCCTGCTGGAGGCGGCCGGCACGCTGGACACAGTGATCACTGGCGTGGACCTGGTGGATCACTTCGCCGGTCCCCTACCGGCCACAGTGGATCTCGTCGCGGCCTCGGTGACCAACTGGCACCCGGACCGGAAGTACGACTTGATCACGTGCGTGCACGGGCTGCACTACGTGGGCGACAAGCTCGGGCTGCTCGCGGCGGCCGCATCCTGGCTCATGCCAAATGGACTGCTGATCGCGAACTTCGACGTGTCCTCCTTGCGCGATCCGGACGGCAGGCCACTGCGAGTCACGAAAGCGTTGCTCGAGGCGGGTT
>CBIMJO010000872.1:0-4987 GCA_966244135.1 uncultured Actinocrispum sp.
GTGCGTTGCAGACTTTGGCCGGGCTGCAGGAGTCCGCGTGTTCGTCCGTCCCCGTGCTGGGGATCAGCAGCCAGATTCCGGTCGCCGGGCTGGGTGGTGCGCGGCGGGGTTTTCTGCATGAGCTGCCGGACCAGCAGGCGAGTTTCCGGGGCGTGGTCAAGCACACCCGAGTTGTGCGGGCGGCTTCGCAGATCCCGTCGGCGATCGCGGAGGCGTGGGAGATCGCCGCGAGCGCGCCCGCTGGGCCGGTGTGGCTGGAGATTCCGCAGGACGTGCTCCTCGGCGAGGTCTCCGTGCCGCCATTGGGCGAACTTGCTGTCTCGCCTCGGGTCTTGGCGCCGCGGCCGGAGCTGATCGCTGAGGCGGCCAGGGTACTGTCCTCGGCCACTTCGCCGGTGATTCTGGCTGGTGGGGGAGTGGTGCGCAGCGGCGGAGAGGCCGACCTGCTTGCCCTGGCAGAGAAACTCGGTGCCCCGGTGGTGACGACCTTCGGTGGGAAGGGCGCTTTCCCCTGGGATCACAAGCTTTCGCTGCAGTCCTGGATGGAGGACCGGCACACGACCGACTACCTTGAGGCTGCGGACGTCGTGCTGGTCGTGGGGTCCGGTCTGGGGGAGTTGTCCAGCAACTACCACACATTCCGCCCGCGGGGCCGGGTGATCCAGGTCGAGGCAGATCTAGGCAAGCTGGAGGCCAACCATCCGGCGCTCGCTATTCACGCCGATGCCGATCTTGTCTTGCGCGCGTTGACTTCCGTGGTGTCCTCACGCGACTCGACGGCCGATGTGAGCGCTGTGCTGGCGTCGGTCCGGGAGCGGCTCGCGGGCCAGGATCTTGGCCTCGAACAGGATGTTCTGGCGGCTGTCCGGTCGGCTTTGCCTGATGACGCCCCGAGTTTCTGGGATATGACGATCCTGGCGTACTGGGCGTGGTCGGCCTGGGATCCGCGTGCGGGCGGGATGCACACGGCTCAGGGCGCGGGCGGGCTCGGCTACGCGTACCCGGCCGCGCTCGGCGCCGCGTCCACAACGGACGGACCCGTCCTCGCGGTGTCCGGCGACGGCGGCGCGATGTACGGGTTGCCCGAACTGGCAACGGCGAAACAGCACCACCTTCGGGTGACATGGCTGATCGTCGACGACGGTGGCTACGGCATCCTGCGCGAGTACATGACCGACGCGTTCGGCGTGGCCACCGGCACCGAGCTGGCCAGGCCCGATTTCGTGGCGCTGGCCTCGGCTTTCGGTGTTCCCGCGGTGCGCACGACACCCGGTTCGCTGCGGGCTGATCTGGCGAAGGCGCTGGCGGAGGACGGGCCGTCCGTGGTCGTTCTGCCTGCGCTGCTGCGGATGTTCGCGCCGACGCACCTGGGGACGGGTTGAGATAACCGGACCGGCGGGGCAGAGTGAATCCCCTCGTAGAAGGATCAGGAGGGTTCACTGTGCGTCGAACCGCCGGTTTACTGGCCTCACTGACTGTTACCGCGACGATGGTGCTCACCGGAGCCGACGCGGTCGCTGCCCCGGCCAAGGTGCCTGAGGCGATCGGGTACGGCGGTGCCGTGGCGAGCATCGACCAGGACGCCACCGCGATCGGCATCTCCGTGCTGCGCCACGGCGGAAACGCGGTCGACGCTGCCGTCGCCACGGCCGCCGCGCTGGGCGTCACCGACCCGTTCTCCAACGGCGTCGGCGGTGGCGGGTTCTTCGTGTTCTACGAGGCCCGCACCGGGAAGGTGTACACGCTCGACGGCCGCGAGACCGCGCCGCAGACCGCGGACGAGAAGTACTTCCAGGAGAACGGCGTGCCGCTGCCGTTCGCCGAGGCCGTCACCAGCGGGCTGAGCGTCGGCGTCCCGGGCACGCCCAAGACCTGGCAGACCGCCCTGCAGAAGTGGGGCCGGCTGTCGCTGAAAGAGGCGATGAAACCGGCCGAACAGCTGGCCCGCAAGGGGTTCACCGTCGACCAGACGTTCCAGACCCAGATCGCCAACAACGTGGCCCGGTTCTCGGCGTTCCCGTCCACCCGTGACCTCTACCTGCCCGGCGGCAAGCCACCTGCGGTCGGGTCCACGTTCCGCAACCCCGACCTGGCCAACACCTACCGCGAGCGGGCCGACACCAACCTGCGGTCGCTGTACAACGGGACCATCGGCCGCGAGATCATCAAGACCGTGCAGCAGCCGCCCAAGGACCCGGCGTCCACGTTGAACGTCCGCCCGGGCCGGCTCACGCTGAACGACCTCTCGCGCTACCAGGCGATCCCGCGCGACCCGTCCAAGGCCAGCTACCGCGGCCTGGACGTGTACAGCATGGCGCCGCCGTCCTCTGGTGGCACGACCGTCGGCGAGGCGCTGAACATCCTGGAGACCAAGGACGTCCGCAAGCTCTCCCAGGGGGACTACCTGCACAACTTCCTGGAGTCGACGCGGATCTCGTTCGCCGACCGCAACCGCTGGGTGGGCGACCCGGACGTGCAGGCGGTGCCGACCAAGCAGCTGCTGTCGCAGAAGTTCGCCGACTCCCGTGCCTGCCTGATCGACCCGAACAAGGCGTTGACCAGCCCGGTCGCCCCCGGTGACCCGTACAACCCGAAGCCGTGTGCCACCACCGGCCCCGGCGGGACGATCCTGAACGACGGCATGAGCACGACGCACCTGACGACCGCGGATGCGTGGGGCAACGTCGTGTCGTACACGCTCACCATCGAGCAGGAGGGCGGCAACGGCATGGTCGTGCCCGGCCGTGGGTTCCTGCTGAACAACGAGCTGACCGACTTCAACTTCGCGCCGCTGTTCCCGGGCGTGCCCGACCCGAACCTGCCCGGCGCCGGCAAGCGGCCGCGGTCCTCGATGGCGCCGACCATAGTGCTGCGCAACGGCAAGCCGTTCTTCGCGACCGGGTCACCGGGTGGCGCGTCGATCATCACCACCACGCTCCAGGTCATCCTGGGCCGGATCGACCGCGGCTTCTCGCTGGTGCAGGCCATCGCCCAGCCGCGGGCCTCGCAGCGCAACTCCGCTCAGGCCCAGGTGGAGCAGGCGTTCCTGGACCAGCCGGTGACAGCGCAGCTGATCGCGCGTGGCCAGGGCTTCTCCAGCGCGCCCGCGGAGATCGGTGCGGCGACCGGTGTTGAGCGGTTGCCGGATGGGCGTTGGGTCGCCGCCGCTGAGCCTGTCCGCCGTGGTGGCGGGTCGGCTGCTGTGGTGGTCCCGTCGCACTGAGGTTTCTGACAGTGGGTGGCCCTGTTATGGGGTCACCCACTGTCGTTTGTAGGTGCGGTTGGCGGTCGTCAGCTTCGCGCCGCAGGTGCTGCACTGGGTCGCACTGGTGCTGCGGTGACCGTTGTGCTCGACCGACATCTCGGTGCGGCGTTTCGGCGGGTCGGTGTGCGTCTCGCCCCAGTGCGCCAGGGCGTTCAGGACCGGCAGCAGGTCCGCGCCCGCCTCGGTGATCAGGTACTGGTCGTGGGTGCGCTGGCGGCCTTTGTAGGGCTCTTTGGTGAGCAGGCCCTCGTCGACCATCATCGCGAGCCTTTTGCTCAGCACGTTGTCCGCGACCTGCAGGGTCGTGCGGAACTCGTCGAACTTCGTGGCGCCCAGCAGCGCCTCTCTCAGCACCAGCAGCACCCAGGGGTCGCCGACCACGTCCAGCGTGCGGGCGATCGGGCAGGGGTGCCTGGACCAGTCCTGACGGAGCACCACGGGACTCTCCTCACATTGACTTGCTCGAGACAAGCCTACTCGACGTACGCTTGCTTGAAGATAGTCAACTGCTCGAGGAGGTTGGCCATGATTGACGCGGTCATCATTGACGCTGTCCGTACTCCTATCGGCAAACGTGGCGGTGCGCTGTCCGGGGTGCATCCCGTCGACCTGCACGCGCACGCGATCCGTTCGCTGGTCGAACGCACCGGCATCGACCCGGCGCTGGTCGACGACGTGATCTCCGGCGCGGTCGGCCAGATCGGCGAGCAGAGCGCCAACACCGCCCGGTGGGCCGCGCTGGCCGCGGGCCTGCCCGAGTCCGTGCCCGCGGTGACCGTGGACCGGCAGTGCGGCAGCAGCCAGCAGGCCATCCACTTCGCCGCGCAGGGCGTGCTCGCGGGCGCCTACGACGTGGTGATCGCGTCCGGCATCGAGTCGATGAGCCGGATCCCGATCGGCAGCCAGGTCAACGGGCAGGACCCGTTCGGCGCGGGTGTGGCGGATCGTTACCCCGAGGGCCTGGTGCCGCAGGGCATCAGCGCGGAGCTGATCGCGGCCAAGTGGAACCTGAGCCGGACGGAGCTGGACGCGTTCGCCGCTTCGAGCCACCAGCGGGCCGCTGCTGCCTGGGATGCCGGCAAGTTCGCCAGTGAGGTGGCGCCTATCAAGTTGGGTGACAATGAGGTGAACCTCGACGAGTCGGTGCGGCCATCGACCACGGTGGACATCCTGGCCGGGCTGAAACCCGCCTTCTACAACGAGGTCTGGACGTCCCGCTTCCCGCAGATCTCGTGGCAGATCACCGCGGGCAACTCCTCGCCGATCAACGACGGTGCCGCCGCGGTGCTGATCACCAGTAGCGACACCGCACGCCGTCTTGGTCTCAAGCCTCGCGCGCGCCTGCACAGCTTCGCCGTCGTCGGCGACGATCCCCTCTACATGCTCACTGGAGTCATCCCCGCAACGGCGAAAGTGTTGCAGCGAGCGGGACTGTCGCTGGACGACATCGACGCCTTCGAGGTCAACGAGGCCTTCACCAGCGTGGTTCTGGCGTGGCAGAAGGAAACCGGTGTTTCGCTGGACAAGGTCAACGTCAACGGCGGCGCCACCGCCATCGGCCACCCGCTCGGCGCCAGCGGTGCCCGCCTGATGACCACATTGCTGTCCGTCCTGGAGCAGACCGGCGGCCGCTACGGCCTGCAGACCATGTGCGAGGCAGGCGGTCTGGCCAACGCCACCATCGTCGAACGCCTCTGAGGATGGGGGCGGACGGCCGCCGAA
>CBIMJO010000873.1:0-4983 GCA_966244135.1 uncultured Actinocrispum sp.
TCGCGATCGACGAATTGGGCGTCGGTCAGAGCACGCGTCCGTTGAGCACGCTGCTCACCGGCGTCGTACAGGCTTCGGCCGTGCATCAAGTGGTCGGCTATCTGCGGCAGAGCTACGGCAAGGTCGTTCTGCACGGCCATTCCGCGGGATCGGCCATCGCCGTCGTCGAGGCGGCGACCTATCACGACGTCGACGGCGTGATCCTCACCGGCGTCACGCACCTGCCGAACGTCCCGGTCGTCGGCCAGGATGTCCTTTTCGGACTGTACCCGGTCACCCTCGACCCCCAGCTGGGCCCGCGCGGCGACGATCCCGGTTACCTCACCACGAAGCCCGGCACCCGCGGCACGATGTACTTCTCCGCGGGCGACCTCGACCCGTCGGCCGTCCAGGCGGACGAGTCCTACGCGAAGGACACCGTCTCGGCCACCAGCCTGGTCGACATCATCTCGCTGGGCCTGGTGAGCCCGATGTCCGCGGGCATCACCGCGCCCGTGCTGCTGGTGGACGGCACCAACGACAGCGGGTTCTGCGGCCTGATCCGCGACTGCTCGACCGCCGAGGCCCTCAAGGCCCAGGAGGACCCGTACTTCGGCGCGGGCCGGTTGTCGGTCTACGTCCTGCCCGGCTCGGGGCACTCGGTCGCCTTGGCCGCCAACGCATCCCTGTACCGCGACACGGTTCGAACCTGGCTGGCCCAGAACGTGGGTTAGCCGACGGAGCAGGGGCCGCCGCGGCGGCCCCTGCCTGAACCGTCTACCAATCGCGGTCGTCGGCCGGGCCGGTCACCGCGAATCCACTGACATCCAGGACACCGAACAAGTAGGACTCCAAATCTGGGGACGGGCAGCGGGCTCAGCTGGCGTGGCTGAGGCTGGGTGGGGTCATCCGGCGGTCGGTGGTGATCTTCTCGCCGAGCCGGAGGTCGGCCACGCGGTCGAGCAGGAAACCGCGCGGGGCCTCGCGCAGGCGGCACCAGGCGAGCAGGTACCAGCCGCGCGGGCCGTGCAGCAGGCCCATCGGCTCCACGCCCCGGCTGGTGATGTGCTCGTTCTTGTCGCGGTACCGCAGGTACAGCACGCGGTTCTGGTCGAACGCGCGCTGCACGACGCGGGGCACCGCCGAGCGCTCCGCCGGCGACATCACCGGGCGGACCCGGTCGGCCATCCGGCGCACCATCGCCGTGTCGCGCTCCGGCAGCACCGCGTCGATCTTGGCCTGCGCGGTGTTCGCCGCGTGCTCCAGCGGGAACCCGCGCAGCTCCCGCAACGCCACCGCCACGGCGACCGCCTCGTCCGGCGTCAGGTTCACCATGGGCAGCAGGCGCTCCTCGTCGAACACGTAGCCGCCACGCCTGCCCCGGTCGCCGTAGACCGGGACGTCCGAGCGCTGCAACTCGGCCAGGTCGCGCTCGATCGTCCGCACCGACACGTCCAGCCGTTCGGCCAGCCAGCGGGCGGTGCGCGTCTCCGGTGCGGCGCACCGCAGCTCGTCCACCAGGGTGGTCTGTCGAGTGGTTCGGTTCATGTCGTCATCATACCGTGTTTTGCCGGAGTTTAGAACACGTGTTCGAACGATTGGCGGCAGGCGGACCACAGGCGGATGTCTCAGAGGTCAGCACTCATCGCTGCCCCAAAGGGCGGGGCTGATCTATGCGGTGCGCGAGAACCTGTAGGCCGAACCAAGCCGAGGTAGAAGGAGCATTTCATGGCGGCGACTTACGGCGCCCCAGGCGTCTACATCGAGGAGCGTCCCAGCGGATCGATGCCGCTGCAGGGTGTGGGCACCGCGGTCGCTGCGTTCGTGGGGTTCACGGCGACCTACAACGCCGATGCCGGTGACCCGACGGACCCCGATGGTGTGAAGCCCCAGCTGGTCACCAGCTGGCCGCAGTACGAGCGCGTCTATGGCGGGTTCGCACCGGGCATCCTGCTCCCGCACTCGGTGAAGGGCTTCTTCGAGAACGGCGGCGGCATCGCCTACATCGTCCGCATCCCCAGCGGCAAGGGCCAGGCCAAGGCCCAGCGCGGGCTGCCCGCGTCCGGCAAGAACGAGATCGAGACGCTGAACGTCGAGGCGCTCGACCCGGCCGCCAGCTACGAGGTCGTCGTCGAGCCGGCCCCGGCCGAGGGCGAGACCCCGAGCCAGGAGTTCACCCTCAAGATCGTCGACAACGGCCAGGTTCGCGAGGAGTTCCCGAACGTCCACCTCGGCCGCGGCCCCAAGAGCGTGGAGAAGCTCGTCAACGAGCGCTCCAAGCTGGTCCGCGTCGAGGTCCGCAACGCGCAGGGCCTGTCGGTCGCCGAGCGCGCGCCGGCCCCCGGCAAGTACGCCATCCAGGCCACCGCGCCGGTCACCAACTCGGTGTCGCCCACCGAGTTCGAGGGCTCCGAGGTCAACCGGACCGGCTATGAGGGCCTGGCCATCGCCGAGGACGTCACCATGGTGGCGATCCCCGACCTGATCACCGTGGCCACCGGCGAGGACGGCTCCTTCGACCACGAGGGATACCTCGCCGCGCAGGCGAAGCTGGTCGACTGGTGCGAGCGTGGCCACACCAAGATGGCCATCCTCGACTCCCCGCCCGGCCTCAACGCCCAGCAGGCGCTCGAGTGGCGCGCCGCCCTGGGCAAGGACAGCGCCTTCGGTGCCGCGTACTACCCGCACCTCATCGTGCAGAACCCGCTCGCCCGGCCCGGCGCCACCAACGGTGAGAAGTTCCTGACCGTGCCGCCGTCCGGCCACATCGCCGGTGTGTGGGCACGCACCGACGCCTCCCGCGGCGTGTGGAAGGCCCCGGCCAACGAGGTCGTGCGCGGCATCGCCCGGCTCGAGCTGGACGTGACCACCGGCGAGCAGGACCTGCTCAACCCGCAGCAGGTCAACTGCATCCGCTCGTTCGGCGCCAACGGCATCCGGGTCTGGGGTGCGCGCACGCTGGCCGCCTCCGACCAGAGCTGGCGCTACATCAACGTGCGGCGGCTGTTCAACTTCGTCGAGGAGACCATCCGGCAGGGCACCCAGTGGGTGGTGTTCGAGCCCAACGACAGCGACCTGTGGGCCCGGGTCAAGCGCACGATCAACGCGTTCCTGCGCAACCTGTGGATGCAGGGGGCGCTCGTCGGCGGCACGCCGGAGCAGGCCTTCTACGTCCTGTGCGACGAGTCGAACAACCCGGCGTCCTCCGTGGACGAGGGCAAGCTCGTCGTGGACATCGGGATCGCGCCGGTCAAGCCGGCCGAGTTCGTGGTGTTCCGCCTGAGCCAGTGGCAGGGCGGCGCGGAGACGACGGACTGACGAGCGAACTGGCACAAGGGCGAGAGACGAGGTAGGGAGCAGCAATGTCAGACGTGACGGCCACAAACATCTTCGTGATCGAGGCCGACGGCATCGAGCTGGGCACGTTCATGAAGTGCAGCGGCGTGGTCAACGAGTCCGAGGTCATCGAGCACAAGGAGCTCAACAAGGACGGCCGCATGATGATCATCAAGACCATCGGCGCGCTGAAGTGGTCGGACATCAGCCTGGAGCGGCGGGTGGACAACGACAAGGGCCTCTGGGAGTGGCGCAAGGAGATCATCGACGGCGACATCACCAAGGCCCGCCGCAACGGCTCCATCGTCGCCAAGAACTCCAAGATGGAGGAGGTCGCGCGGTGGAACTTCACCAACGCGTGGATCTCCAAGTGGGAGGGCTCGGAGCTGTCGGCCGACTCCAACACCGTCTCCACCGAGAAGGTCACCATCACTCACGAGGGTCTTGAGCGGGTATGAGCCTGAACACCGAGTACCCCTTCACGCTGCCCAAGGGCTACGTCGACGACGAGGGTGTGATCCACCGCGAGGGCGTGATGCGCCTGGCGACCGCCCGCGACGAGATCGAGCCCCTGCGCGACCCCCGCGTGAAGGACAACGAGGCGTACGCGACGATCATCGTGCTGGCCAGGGTGGTGACCGAGCTGGGCACCTCCGGCCGGGTCACCACCCGCACCGTCGAGCGCCTGTTCGCCAGCGACTACCGCTACCTGCAGGACTTCTACCGGGTGATCAACTTCGGCGACCCGACCATCCTCGAGGGCATGGAGCCGGGTAGCCCTTTCCCCCAGGAGGCCGCGGCGGTGGGCTGACGAGGTACTCGGTCAAGGCGTTGTGGAAAGAGATCACGTATCTGGCCTATCACCTGCACTGGGGGTTGGACCAGCTGCTGGATCTGGAGCACAACGACCGGATCACGTTGCTTGAGGAAGTCAGCGGGTTGAACGAGCGTTTCTGGCAGGGGATCGGCGGCGATGGCGACTAATCAGACGCGGAAGATGGACCCGCCGTACGCAGGCCGGTTCGTGTTCACTGTGGACGGTCTCACGATCGGCTCGTTCATCGAGGTGTCCGGGCTGTCGGTGCAGATCGAGACCGAGGAGATCGTCGAGGGCGGCAACAACGGGTTCACCCACAAGCTGCCCAAGACGATGAAGTGGCCCAACCTGGTGCTCAAGCGCGGGATCACCGACTCGGACGCGCTGTTCGAGTGGTTCGCCAAGTGCTCCGGCGAGGGGCTGGACTCGGCCGGCTCCAAGCTGGAGCGCCGGCACGGTTCGGTGCAGCTGCTCGACAGCCAGGGCAAGACCATCCGGCGGTGGAACTTCACCGACGCCTTCCCGGTCAAGTGGTCCGGCCCGAAGCTGGCCGCGACCGGCCGCGACCTGGCCACCGAGGAGCTGGAGGTGTGCCACTGTGGCTTCAAACCCGCCTCCTGAGCAGCCCCGCCGCCGCGGCCTGATCCCGTTCTTCCGGCGACGGCCGGACCGCGCCGCCGCACCGGCGCCGTCCTTGGCACCGTCTTCGGGACTCGCCGTGCGGCCTCCGTGGTGGCGGATGGCGGTACGGCGTATGGTCGGTGGCCTCTGGCCGGGGTTCCGTGCCGGCCAGAGTGAGCACACCCCCGCCGCCGAGCCGACGTACACGCCTGTTCGTCAGCCGTTGTTGG
>CBIMJO010000874.1:0-4981 GCA_966244135.1 uncultured Actinocrispum sp.
GTCAGGCCGTCGATGAGGCCCAGGTCCACCTTGCCCGCAGCCACCCTCGCGACCCCTTGTTCGCGGGTGAGGACTTCGATTGTGGCCCGGTCCAGCGCCTCGGCTGCTCGGCGGCTCATCGCCAGCGGCGACAGTCCAATGGAGACGGTCACCGGCGGCTCACTGTTCAGACGGGCGATGTCCACCTTCGCCGCGTCGAACCTCAGCAACAACGGCCGCGCATGCTCCAGCAACCGCGCGCCCACCACCGTCAGGGCCACCGGCCGCCGTTCCAGCAACGTCGCGCCCAACGACGTCTCCAGGGCCGCGATGTGCTGGGACACCGCCGACTGCGTGTACCCGAGCTCCCGCGCCGCCCCGGAGAACGACCCGCACTCGGCGATCGCCACAAACGTCCGCAACTGATGCACATCCACACTCATCAGTATCACTGATGCCGACAGCATGGATCATCGTTGGCGCTGAACTCGGGTCGCGCGGCAGGATGCGTCCATGCCCAGAATCGCCCTGGTCGGAGACCGGTCCGCAAGCGTCCGCGCACACACCCGCATCCCCGCCCTGCTCGAGGG
Source organism: uncultured Actinocrispum sp. (assembly GCA_966244135.1). GTDB lineage: Bacteria > Actinomycetota > Actinomycetes > Mycobacteriales > Pseudonocardiaceae > Kibdelosporangium. The sequence goes on from CBIMJO010000874.1 coordinate 570, forward strand.
CATGGACGTCTACTGGGTCCCCACCGAGGACGGCCACGACGTGCGCGGGTTCGACGGCATCTGGCTGGTGCCCGGCAGCCCCTACACCAGCGAGTCGGGCGCTCTCGCCGCCGTCCGGACCACCCGCGAGAACGGCATCCCGTTCCTCGGCACCTGCGGCGGCTTCCAGCACGCCCTCCTGGAGTTCGCCAGGAACGTCTGCGGCCTCGACGTCCACCACGCCGAGAACACCCCCGAGGCCCCGCACCAGATCATGGTGCCGCTCGAATGCAGCCTGATCGGCCACGAGGGGAGCGTCATCCTCCAGCCCGGCTCCCGCGCCGCCCACATCCTCGGCGCCGAACGCACCACCGAGCGCTACCACTGCGCCTACGCCACCAACCCCACCTACATCACCACGCTGCAAACCCACGGCCTCCACTTCACCGGCCACGACCCCCACCAATCCCACCCCCGCATAGCCGAACTCCCCACCCACCCCTTCTTCCTCACAACCCTCTTCCAACCCGAACTCTCCCCAACCCCCCACCCCCTCAAACGCGCCTTCACCCACCATGTGACCAAGACAAACACCCGCACGATAGGGTGAGATTAAACGGCGCTCGAGGGAGGAGCGGACGCCCACGACGCCCGCCGCAGGTCTTGAGGGACAGCCTGGTGACCGGACGGGTGAACCCATGACCGCCCCGCAACGGCATTCAGGAACCTCCGACACGAACGGGGCATGGACAGCCGTGGTAAAAGCGGCCGCACTGCTGGGCGCACGAAATAGGTGCGCAGCGGCGACGCAGGCGGGGGCTGCGACCCGGCTCGGAGGCCAGGTGATCTGGGAGCGGGCGGCGCTAGGGGCTTGAGGCCGGAGCGGGCGATGGGCGCGCGGTGAGGGTTGCGAGTGGGGCCGAGATGCCGGAAGTGGGGGCACAGGGTGGTGCGCGAACGGGTGGTGCGGTGGGGTGAGGCGAGCGCGGATGAGTGAGGCGGGAGCGCACTGGGTGACGCCTTGACGCGGCTGAATGAGTGCGCGGTTGGGGCGCGGAGGCTGAAATGGGGCGCGCGGGGTGGGTGGGGGTGCGCGAGAGGCGAGAAGGTGAAAAGCCGGGCACGGGTGGGGTGTTGGTGTCGGGATTCATGTCTCGCGCGTGCTCGCGCACCAGAGTCCCGCCTCGCAACCCACCACCCCGGCGAAGCCGGGGTCACCCTGGCTCCCCCTCTTGGCGGCCTGCCCCGCGGCGAGCGGTTCTTTCCACCCAGCCAACACACGGGAATACCCAGCCGCCCTCACAGTTATAGTCACCAAAGATGACTATCAACTCAAGTGACTACCGGAGGCGGCCATGACCACAGTGGAGCTGACGCGGTTCAAGGTGCTCCCAGAGAACACCGACCAACTCCTGAAAGCCCGCCCGGCGATGCTCAAGGACTTCGAAGCCGACCGTGAGGGTTTCCTCAACGCCCGCCTGGTCCGCCTCCCCAACGACGAGTGGCTGGACATCGTCGAATGGCGCTCCCCCGAGGACTTCGCCGCCTCCCGCGCGAAGGGCGCCAACCTCCCCGGCATCAAGGCGTTCTTCGACGCCATCGACTCCCTCGTCGCCGCCGAAGAGGGCACCACCGCCCCTTAGTGGCGCAGATCCCACCAGGGAATACCCCATCGGGCACCCCCGTTCGATAAGGTAGATGAACGTTCAACCAAATCAGAGAGAGGTGAGGTCCGTGCAGTTCGGGATCTTCAGCGTGGGCGACGTGACGCAGGATCCGACCAACGGCCGGACGCCCACCGAGCACGAGCGCATCAAGAACATGGTCGAGATCGCGGTGCACACCGAAGAGGCCGGGATGGATGTGTTCGCCACCGGTGAGCACCACAACCCGCCGTTCGTGCCGTCGAGCCCCACAACCACGCTCGGTTACATCGCGGCGAAGACGGACCGGCTGGTCCTGTCCACCGCGACCACCCTGATCACCACGAACGACCCGGTGAAGATCGCCGAGGACTTCGCGACGCTGCAGCACCTCGCCGATGGCCGCGTCGACCTGATCCTGGACCGCGGCAACACCGGCCCGGTGTACCCGTGGTTCGGCAAGGACATCCGGCAGGGGATCAACCTGGCCGTGGAGAACTACGCGCTGCTGCACCAGCTGTGGCGGGAGGATGTCGTCGACTGGGAGGGCCGGTTCCGCACGCCGCTGCACGGGTTCACCTCGACGCCGCGCCCGCTCGACGGGGTTCCCCCGTTCGTGTGGCACGGGTCGATCCGCAGCCCGGAGATCGCCGAGCAGGCCGCGTACTACGGTGACGGCTTCTTCGCCAACAACATCTTCTGGCCCAAGGAGCACACCCAGGTCCTGGTCGGCCTGTACCGGGAACGGTTCGAGCACTACGGCCACGGCACCGCCGAGCAGGCCATCGTCGGCCTGGGCGGCCAGGTGTTCATGCGCAAGAACTCGCAGGACGCCGTGCGCGAGTTCCGGCCGTACTTCGACAACGCGCCGGTGTACGGGCACGGGCCGTCCCTTGAGGACTTCACCGAGCAGACCCCGCTCACCGTCGGTTCCCCCGATCAGGTGATCGAACGGACGTTGAAGTTCCGCGAGTACTTCGGCGACTACCAGCGCCAGCTGTTCCTGGTGGACCACGCCGGGCTGCCGCAGAAGACCGTGCTGGAGCAGATCGACCTGCTCGGCGAGTACGTCATCCCGGTGCTGCGCAAGGAGTTCGCCAAGGACCGGCCGGCCGCCGTGCCGGACGCGCCGACGCACGAGAGCCTCGTGCAGAAGGCGAGCACCCTAACGGTGGCGTAGCGTGCTTGCCGGGACCAGTAGGGTCCCGATCATGAGTATGCTCGCCCGTCTGGGGACACACCGCGCGGCGACCGCCGTGCTGGCAGCGATCACGGGTTTATACATGTTGCTCGTGGTGTTCGGCAATATCACGGACTTCACCACGAACAAGGACTTCGTGGTGCATGTCCTGGCGATGGACACCACGTTCAAGACACCCGGCACCATCTGGCGCGCCATCACCAGTGAGGGCCTCGCGATCACGGCCTACATCCTGATCATCATCTGGGAGGCCCTCACGGCGGTGGCGCTGGTCGCCGCCACGATCGCGTGGGTCCGCAACCCGGGTGGCTGGGCCAAGCGGGTGACCACCATCGGCCTGCTGATGATGATCGTCCTGTTCGGCCTGGGGTTCATCGTGATCGGCGGTGAGTGGTTCCAGATGTGGCAGTCCAAGAACTGGAACGGGATCGAGGCGGCGTTCCGCAACGTCATGCTCGCGGCCGCCGCCCTGGTCGTCACCCATCTGCCGGCCGGGAACGGTCAGCGCACCACCTGAACAACGTCACCCACCCGTAGCGTCCCGAAGAACTGCTGAGCGGCAGCCTGGGACAAGTGCACGCACCCGTGCGACTTCGCTTTCAGGCTGCCCTGGTGGAACGCGATGCCGCCGTTGAAGAACACCGAGTACGGCATCGGCGCGTTGTGGAACTCCCTGCTGCGGTGGTTGCGGTCCTTCCAGGTCACCTTGAACGTGCCCGGCGGTGTCTCGTACCCGCGTTTGCCGGTCGTCACCGGCACCGGCCCGTACGTCACGTTGCCGTTGTCCATCAGCCAGGCCTGGTTCGTGGACAAGCTCAGACAGGCCTTGGCGGCCGCCCCGCAGGGTGCGCCCGCGGCCTCGGCGGCCTGGGGCAACAGCAATGCCGTGCCGGCGAACAGTCCAAGAGGGACAGTCGCGGCGACGAGCAGCCTACGTACTCGCATAGGAAACCCCTGCCCTTCCTCACGGTTGGTCAGTTCTTCCTTGTGATTGTGAGTGGACTACCCGGAATTCGCGCGCGCAAACCCCGGTACACCGCCGGCGTGATCGTCGGCGCGCGGCGGCCGGAACAGCTCACCGAGAACCTCGCCGAGCTGGACGGGGTCAGCAGGCGGCCGTTGCGCTATCCGGGTCGGCTGCGGGCGGACGTTCCGTGGCGGTTCCCACAAGGCGCCTGACTGATGGAGGATGAGCACTGTCGAAAGGCGGTGTTCATATGGGCCAGGATGTCGACCGGCGGACGTTCAGCCGGGAGGACCGGACGAGGTACCGCCACAAGGTGCGGCGGTGCCTCGACGCGTTCGCCAGGATGCTGCAGGAGTCCAGGTTCGACTTCGAACGGCCGATGACCGGCCTGGAGATCGAGCTCAACCTGGTGAACAACCGGTCCGAGCCGGCCTTCCGCAACGTGGAGATCCTCAACGCGATCGCGGACCCGGACTTCGTCACCGAGCTGGGCCAGTTCAACATCGAGATCAACGTGGCGCCGCGGCGGCTGGCCGACGGCGGGATCACCCAGTTCGAGGACCAGGTCCGGGCCAGCCTGAACGCGGCCGAGACCAAGGTGCGCGAGCGGGACACGCACATG
>CBIMJO010000875.1:0-4980 GCA_966244135.1 uncultured Actinocrispum sp.
CTCACCACCGCGGAAACCTGACACGCGACGCCCGAACCTGAGCAATACCGCCAACATTCGCGCACAACCACACCACCCCTCGGCGTGTCCCCCATTCCTCCCCCGCGTGTCCCACGTTCGGGGCCATCCACTGTGGAGGTTTCCATGCGGCTCACGGTGACTGAGCTCAAGCTGTTCCTGCGTGATCCGGCGTCGACCATCGTCACGCTCGCCCTGCCGGTCGCGATCGTCGTCGTCTTCGGGATGATCGCGCATCCGGGTGACAACACCGACCCGATCCTGACGTACTTCCCCACCATGGCGCTGTGCCTGGGGCTGGCCCAGCTGGCGCTGAACCTCACCCCGACCACGCTCGCCGGCTACCGCGAGAAGGGCATCCTCCGCCGGATGTCCACCACGCCCATGCCGCCGTGGCGGGTGCTGGCCGCGCAGCTCACCATCGGCCTGATCCTCGCCGCCGTGGCGGTCGTGCTCGTGATCGTCGTGGGGCACTTCGGGTTCCGGTTCGACCTGCCGCGGCAGGTGCCCGGGTTCCTCGCCGCCATCGTGCTCGCCTGCACCGCCCTGTTCTCCGTCGGGCTGCTCGTCGCGGCGCTCGCGCCCAGCCAGCGCGTGGCGACCGGCATCGGTGTCGGGCTGTTCTTCGTCAGCCTGGTGTTCGGCGGGGTGTTCATGCCCGCGGAGACGTTGCCGCCGTTCCTGCTCAAGGTCGGCGACTACACCCCGCTCGGCGCGGCCATGCAGTCGCTGCGGGCGAGCTGGGGTGGGACGATGCCGGCACCGCTGCACCTCGGGGTGCTCGGTGGGTACACGATCGTGGCGGGCGCGCTGGCGGCCCGGGTGTTCCGGTGGGAATGAGGACGATGCTGCAGGTCACCGACTCCGCTGACGCGGGCGCGCGGCTGGCGAAGTGGATCTACGTCGCCGTCGCGTACACCGCGCTGGCCTTCTCGGTGGTGTGGGCCCTGGCCCAGCGCGAGCTGACCCCGAACCCGGGCCTCACCGCCGCGCTCGCCGGTGGGACGGCGGTGTGGCTGCTGCTGTTCGGGTTCTGGTGGCCGACATGGCCGGAGCACCGGCTGTGGGCCGTGGCCGGGTTCGCCGGGCTGCTCGCGCTGAGCTGCGCGCTGATCTGGAGCAGCCAGGCGTTCACCGCGTTCGTGTGGGTCGGCTACCCGTTCGCGTTCGCGGTGTTCCCGTCCCGGTGGGCGGTGTTCGCGGTGACGGCCAACGCGTTCGGCACGTTCGTCGTGCAGCGGGACGCGATGACCCAGAGCTCGCCGTACTCGATGATCCTCGCCATCGCGATCCCGGTGATCTTCGCCGGCTGGTACGCGGGCGTGGAGAGCGAACGCCGCAAGAAGGCGATCACCGAGCTCACCGACGCGAACACCCGGCTGGCCAACGCGATGGAGGAGAACGCCGGCCTGCACGCCCAGCTCCTGGTGCAGGCGCGGGAAGCCGGTGTGCTCGACGAACGGCAGCGCATGGCCCGCGAGATCCACGACACCCTCGCGCAGGAGCTCGCCGCGATGATCCGTCAGCTCCAGGCCGCCGACCGGGTGCGCGACCAGCCCGAGCAGTGGCAGCACCACATGGACCAGGTGCAGATGCTCGCGCGCCGCAGCCTGTCCGAGGCGCGCCGGTCGGTGCAGGCGCTGCGGCCCGCGCCGCTGGAGCGCTCCCGGCTGCCGGACGCGATCGCCGAGATGGCGCGGGCCTGGAGCCAGACCTCCGGGGTGAGCCTGAGTGTCGACACCAACGGGACGCCGGTGCCGATGATCACCGGCATCGAGGTGGCGCTGTTCCGGGTGGCCCAGGAGGCGCTGGCGAACGTCGCCAAGCACGCCGGCGCGTCCCGGGCGGGAATCACACTGTCCTATTTGGACGATGTCGTGCTGCTGGATGTGCGGGACGACGGCGCCGGGTTCGTGGTGTCCGCGCAGTCGCCCGGCGAGGTGAACGGGTACGGCCTGGAGACCATGCGTCAGCGGCTGCTCGGGGTGGGTGGCACCCTGGAGATCGAGAGCGGGCCCGGCGAGGGCACCGCCATCGGGGCGAGCGTCCCGGCGATCCGCGCGGAAGGTGACCGATGATCCGACTCCTCATCGTCGACGACCACCCTGTCGTCCGGGACGGGCTGCGGGTGGCGTTCACCGGTGAGCCGGACATCGAGGTCGTCGGCGAGGCGGCCAACGGGCGGGAGGCCATCGACCAGGCCGCGGCCTTGAACGCCGATGTCGTCCTGATGGACCTGCGGATGCCGGAACTCGATGGCGTGCGCGCGATCCGCCGTCTCAAGGAGTCGTCGTCGCAGGCGCGGGTGATCGTGCTGACCACGTTCGACACCGACAGCGACGTCCTGCCCGCGATCGAGGCGGGCGCCACCGGTTACCTGCTGAAGGACGCGCCCACCGAGGAACTGCTGCGCGCGGTCCGCGCCGCCCACCAGGGCCAGTCCGTGCTGTCGCCCTCGGTCGCCAACCGCCTGATCGGCCAGGTCCGCAAACCCCAGCGCGGCACACTGAGCCCTCGCGAACTGGAAGTCCTGAGCCTGGTCGCCGACGGCACCACCAACCGCGAGGCCGCCGCCAAGCTCTTCATCAGCGAAGCCAGCATCAAAACCCACCTGCTGCACATCTACGCGAAACTCGACGTCCGCGACCGCGCCCAGGCAGTCGCCGAGGCCTACCGCCGGGGCCTCCTGGACTGAGCCCACCCACACGCCCACCCGCACACGCCCACACGCTCACGCCGCGACGGGGGTCCCCTCCTGGGGGATCCCCGATTTTCACGCTACCGGGGAGGGGCGACAAAACCGGCGCTGCGCGGCGGAGTTGTCCACAGGGGTGGGTTGGTGGTGGCGAATGTGGTGCAGACATGCGAACGCCCCCTCGCGGGTGAGCGGTCGGGTTGGCTCACCCACGAAGGGGCAACCGCGGCGGCCAAGGGCCTGGCCGCCGCGGCCTTGCTCGGCTAGCCGTGTCTCTAGCCGAACCCTCGCACCGCACCACGGCTGGTGAGGCGGCGGCTTTCGCGTTCCGGCCGTTCGACGGCCTGCATCGACGGGAACGACGGGTGCTCCTGGTAACGGCCTCCCTGCGGCGGACGGGGCACCGCCTGCATGTTCGGGAACGACGGGTGTTCGTGGTACCGCCCCTGGGGAGGCGGCGGCACGGCCCGCATGTTCGGGAACGAGGGGTGCTCCTGGTACCGGCCGGTGGGCGGCGGGACCGGGGGCATGCTCGAGAAGGACGGCATCTCGTCCGGACGCGCCACCGGGCGCATGTTCGGGAACGAGGGGTGCTGCCCGGGCAGTGGCGGCGGCACCGGCGGGAGGGCCTGGCTGGCCTCCGCGCGACGCTGCCGTGCGGGCGGCGGCGCCGGCCGCATCCGAGCCGACGGCGTCGGGTCGGGCACCGGGATCTTCGGCACCGCCAGGTTCGACATCGACAGGTTCGGCGCGGACAGGTTCGGGATGGACCCGGTGGCCGGCGCGGACATCGGGGACGATCCGGCTGGCGGCTGGACCGAGACCTCGCGGTCCTCGCGACGGCGACGGCCGCGGTACTCGGGGACGTTGGCGCGCTCGCGGGCGGCCTCTTCCCGGACCATGCGGGCGAACTCCGAGTTGATCGACATCGGCTCGTCCCGGATCGGCGGGATCTGCGTGGTCATCGGCTCGGGCTCGGGCAGCTGCGGACGAGCCATCGGCATGGACGGCATCGGCGGGCGCCCGGTGGGCCCCGCGGGCTTGGAGTGCCGCCCACCGCCACCGCCACCGCCACCGGTCGCGGCGGCGGGACGGGCGAGCGCGGGCGGAACCCGGCGAGGCGGCGGGCCGGCCGGGGCCGGGCGCGACATCGGCATGGAGTTCATGGCACCGCGCGCGGCCGGGGCGATCGGCGGGTTGGCCGCCGGGGGCGGCGGCACGGGACGCATCCGCATGGACGGCGTCGCCACCGGCCGCTGCATCGGCATGGACGGCATCGGCGGGCGGCCCATCGCACCGGGCTGCACGACCGTCATCTCCATGCTGTTCATCGGGGCACCGGCCATCGCCGGGACCGGCAGCGGCATGGACTGCTGCTGAACCGGGGCGGTCGGCACGTCCTGGCGCACCGGCGGGGCCGGCGGGCGGGAGTTCGCGGCGGCGGGCGCCGGGGCGACCGGGCGCTTCGCCTTCTCCGGCACCGGAAGCAGCTTGTGCAGCTCCTCGGTCCACTTGATCATCTTGCGCGGGGCGTCCCAGCCGCAGACACCGACGAGCTTGCCGTCCCGCACATACCCGGTGATGCCGGGCGTGCCGGGAACGCCGTCCTCGAGGTGCACGACGTCCTTGCCCAGCGCGGGCACGCCGGCGATCTGCAGGCGCATGCCGTACTGGCCGGACCAGACCCGCGGGATCGGCGTGAACGGCGTCGCCTTCTCGCGTCCCACAAGGAGGTTCTCGGCCGCGGCGCGGCCCATCTCGACCGCGTTGATCCAGTGCTCGACGCGGCGCGGGGTCTCGCTGAACCGCAGGTTCGGCCAGCGGCCACAGTCACCGGCGACCACGACGTTGTCCGCGCCGGCGGCGAAAAGCTGCGCGTCGCAAAGGATGCCGTCTTCCAGGATCAGGCCGGAGCCGCGCGCCCAGTCGACCGACGGGATCGAGCCGATGGCCAGCACCACCGCACCGGCGACCAGCAGCTGGCCATCGGTGGTGTGCATGGCGATCGAGTCGTCCGAGACGACCCAGTTGCGGATGTCGGTGTTCATCGCCATCCGCACGCGGTGCTTGCGGTGCAGGTGGTCCACCGCGGACGCGACGTCGTTGCCCAGTGCCTTCAACGGGAACCGGGAGCGGCCGACCATGGTGACGTCCCGGCCCATCTTGCGCGAGCTCGCGGCGACGTCACAGCCGATGTAGCCGGTGCCGAGCACGACGATCGGCAGGTCGTTGTCGTGGATGGTCTTCTTGAGCGCCATCGCCTCGTC
>CBIMJO010000876.1:0-4973 GCA_966244135.1 uncultured Actinocrispum sp.
AGGGCGGCGTCGGAGTTGTTCTTGGCGGTCGGGTCGGCCAGGATCTTGGCCTGCGCGGCCGGCTGCACGCCGGAGCCCACCACGTCGACGTCGAGGTCGCCGGACTGCAGGCGGTTGTCGATGTCGTCGGCGTTGACGTTCAGCGCCATGGTGATCTTGTCCGGCAGGGCCTTGCGGACCTTGTCCGTCGCCGGGTCCCAGTTCTCGTTGCGCACCAGCGTGAAGCTCTTGCCGAGCTCGTTGGACTCGAACTTGTACGGACCGGTCGAGATGACCTTCTTCTTGTACTCCGTACCGGTGTCGGCCTTCTGCGGGACCGGGATGGTCGACGGCATCTGGGCGAAGTAGTCGAAGTCACCGAACGGCTTCGCCAGGTGGAACACGATGGTGTTGTCGTCGGGGGTGTCGATGGCCTTGAGGCCCAGCTTGTTCGGGTCGGTGTCCTTGTAGGGCGAGGTGTAGCCCTGGATGTCGAGGAACTCGTTGAAGTAGGTGGGGCCGTTGGGGAACGAGTCCTTGTCCAGCGACCGCTCGACGGCGTACTTGACGTCCTTCGAGGTGACGACCGTGCCGTCCTCGAACTTGACGCCCTTCTTGATCTTGTACGTCCAGGTCTTCAGGTCGGCGCTGTGCTCGCCCTTGGCCTCGGCCAGGTCCGGCACCAGCTCCGCGCCCTTGTCGCCGGGGGCGGCGTTGAACACCATCAGCGAACGGCCGTACAGGCGGACGAAGTTCCACGAGTAGGCGTAGTACGTGTCGGCCGGGTCGAGGGAGTCCCAGTCGCCGGCGTTGGCCATGCGAAGGGTCCCACCCTTCTTGTCCGACGGGTTGAAGACCTTGCCGATGGCTGCGTTGGGTGCCGCGACGGTGTTGCTACCGCCACTGGAGTTCGAGTTGCTGTTGCTGGTACTCGTCCCCCCACCGCATGCGGAGGCTGTCAGGACGATCGCCGCACCGGCGGCAACCATCGTGACCATGCGCTGTTTCTTCATCTACAGTTGCACCCCTTTTAGGTTGCTAGCAGCCACCGGGTCGGCGGCTTATCCGATGGGCTAACGCGCTCGCGGATCCAGTGCGTCGCGTAGACCGTCGCCGAACAGGTTGAAGGCCAGCACCGTGATGAAGATGGCCAAACCGGGGAAGAGCATGTACCAGAAGTCCACCTGGTACCACCGGGCCGCGTCGGAGACCATCGATCCCCACGTCGCGGTCGGGACCTGGATGCCGACGCCCAGGAACGACAGGGCCGCCTCGAACAGGATGTTCGTCGGGATCAGCAGTGTCGAGTACACCAGGATCGGCGCCACCAGGTTCGGCAGCAGCTCTTTGAACAGAATGTGCGGCGAACGGGCGCCGAGGCTCCGGGCGGCGTCGACGAACTCGCGCTCACGCAGCGAGAGGGTCTGCGCCCGGATGATCCGGCCGATGTAGGGCCAGCTGAAGAAGCCGATCACGAAGATCAGCATGAAGATCCGGGAACCGTCCCGGCCGAGCCCGAAGGCGTTGTCCGGCACCACGCCGACCAGCGCGATCGCGAACAGCAGCAGCGGGAACGCCAGGAAGGCGTCCATCAGCCTGCTGATCACCGTGTCCACCCAGCCGCGGAAGTAGCCCGCGATGACGCCCATCACGGTGCCGATCAGCACCGAGAGCATGGTCGCGGCGAAACCGATCAGCAGCGAGATCCACGACCCGGCGAAGATCCGGGTGAGGATGTCGCGGCCGTTGATCGGCTCGACGCCCATCGGGTGGTCGATGCTGATGCCGCCGGCGCCGCCGATCGGGATCTGCAGGTCGGCGTCGACGAGGGACTCGTTGAACGCGTTGGGGTGGATCACCCCGAAGACCCGGTCGAGCAGCAGCGCGGCGATCGCCGCGACGATCATCACCGCGATCAGGATGCCGCTGATCATCGCGATCCGGTCGCGCTTGAGCCGCATCCACGCGATCTGGCCGAGTGACCGGCCCTGGATCGCCTTGCGGCCGAGCCCGGTGAGCGCGGCCTCCGGCTGGGCTTCGGCTGAGCCACCGGAGACTTCGAGCGGGGCGGTCATGCGCGCCGAGTGCTGGTCGACGGGTCAACAGCACTCACGTTGACTTGCAGCGGTCGCCGCGACGCGTCTGAGGCAGCTCGCTGCATCGGACGCGCGGATCGCGGGTAGGCCATCGCGCACTCCCTTGGATTTCACCGACCGGATGTTGTCCGGGTCTCACACTGTGGTCGCCGAATCTAGTCGGTCAAGTGTCCGTCCTGAGCGGGCGGAGGTCACAATCGGGCCACATGGTTTCCCAAAAGCCACGCAACCACATGCGGATAGTTACTCAGGGTGAGAAAAATGGGTCGCGCGCGCCTTCGGGTCGTCGACCGCGAACCAGCCCGCCTCGAACCCCTGCCACCTGCGCAGGTGTGTGCGCGAGATCTCACCGTCGCGCCGGACGGAGCGCTCCAGCCGGGCCGCGCGGTCCGGAAATTCCACCCAAACGAGTGCAGAGAGCCGATCCTGGACGGCCCGGCGACCGGCGGAAACGCCTTCCAAGATCAAGACCCGGGGAACGTCGACGGTGATCCACTCGCCGAGCCGCGGCCGGCCGCCCGGCCACTCCATCCGCTGATAGTGACCTTGCTCTGCGTGACCGAGCGGTCGCAAAACGCCCTCTTCCAGGCGCGGCCACCACCCCACCGGGTCGTCCCAGGTGGCGAAGTCGTCCGTTGAAATGATCTTTACGAGATCGAAATGCGCCGCCAGCGCATGCGCGAATGTGGACTTACCGGCGCCCGAAGGACCGTCCACAGCGACCAAACGCACGCCACCCAGCCTCGGTGGCGTGCGTTCGATGTCTTCGGCTATACGGCGCGGCGACCCGATAGCGCCCTCGTGAGCGTCAGCTCGTCGGCGAACTCCAGGTCGCCGCCCATCGGCAGGCCGGAGGCCAGCCGGGTCACGGTCAGGCCCGGGAAGTCGCGCAGCAGCCGGATCAGGTAGGTGGCGGTGGCCTCGCCCTCGGTGTTCGGGTCGGTCGCCAGGATCACCTCGGTGACGTCCTGCGAGCCGATCCGGCCGAGCAGCTCGCGGATGCGCAGCTGGTCCGGGCCGATGCCGGACAACGGGTCCAGCGCGCCGCCGAGCACGTGGTAGCGGCCCTTGAACTCGCGGGTCCGCTCGATCGCCAGCACGTCCTTGGGCTCCTCGACCACGCACACCTTCTGCGGGTCGCGCCGGGCGTCCCGGCAGATCCGGCAGGTGGCCTGCTCGGAGACGTTGCCGCAGATGTCGCAGAACACCACGCCGTCCTTGACCTTCTGCAGCGCGTCCTGCAGCCGGCCGATGTCCGCCGGCTCGGCCGCCAGCAGGTGGAAGGCGATCCGCTGGGCGCTCTTGGGCCCGACCCCGGGCAGCCGGCCGAGCTCGTCGATCAGGTCCTGAACTGGCCCTTCGTACATCTAGAAACCCGGCAGCCCGAGTGCGCCACCGAGACCGCCGGTCAGGCCACCCATCTTCTCCTCGGCCAGCTTCTGGGCGTTGCGGTTGGCATCCCGCACGGCCGCGATCACCAGGCTCTCCAGCGTCTCCGCGTCGTCCGGGTCGATCACCTTCGGGTCGATGGCCAGCGCGGTCAGCTCACCGGCGCCGGACACCGTCGCGGTCACCAGGCCGCCGCCCGCGGTGCCGGTCACCTCGGCGTCCTCCAGCTCCTCCTGGGCCGACGCGAGCTTCTCCTGCATGGCCTGGGCCTGCGCAAGGATCTCCTGGATGTTGGGGGGCATTCCTCCGGGTTGCACCGCGGCTCCTCGATCTCACGTCGGTGATGCTGGTGTCAAGACTAGTGGCCTCCGCCGGGGGTGCGCCGAGGGTATTCGGCGGATTCAGGTTTCCGCTGGGCGTGCGGCCAGCGGGAAGCTGGGCCGTCGAGACCCCGGCGGAGGCCACTAGTCTCTTTGGCGTGACGACTTTGCCGCGCCGCGCCTTCGCGGCGGTCGCCGTGCTCGCCCTTCTTGCCGCGTGTGGAAACCCGCAGGCCAGCACGACGTCGCCCAGCACCACCAGTTCGCCCTCGTCCGCCGCGAACGTGGCCGAGCCGAGCCTGGTGCAGACGTTGACGCCGTCCACACCGCCACCTCCGCCACCGTCCTCGTCGGTCGCGGCTCCCCCAGTGGCCGCTGCGGGGAAGGTCGTGGTGATCGACCCCGGGCACAACGGTGGCAACGCGTCACATCCGGCCGAGATCAACAAGCAGGTGCCCGCGGGCCGCGGCCAGACCAAGCCGTGCAACACCACGGGGACCGCGACCAACGCCGGGTACACCGAGCACGAGTTCACTTGGGACGTGTCGGTGCGGGTGCGGGATGCGTTGGCCGCCAAGGGAGTCAAGGTCGTGATGACCCGGCCGAACGACACCGGGGTGGGGCCGTGCGTGAACGAGCGGGCGGATGCAGGCAACAAGGCGAACGCGGCCGCGGTGGTGTCCATTCACGCCGATGGATCCACTTCGCCTGGAGCACATGGGTTCCACGTCGCCTACTCGTCGCCGCCGTTGAACGCCGCGCAGGGTGAGCCGTCGACGAAGCTGGCCGGTGTGCTGCGGGATGGCTTGCAGGGGGCGGGTTTCGCGACTTCGACGTACATCGGCTCGCAAGGCCTGTCGCCGCGCAACGACCTCGGCGGGCTGAACCTGTCGACACGTCCGGCGGCGCTTGTGGAGTGCGGGAACATGCGGAACGCGGCTGAGGCGGCCGTTCTGTCGAGTGCTTCGGGCCGCCAGAAGTACGCGGACGCGATCGCGCAGGCCATCCTCACGTACTTGGGGTAAGACACACCGGACGAACGTGAGACATACCCCGGACCAACGTGAGACATGCCGGTGCTGGGCTAGGCGCGGCGGGCGATGGCGACGAGGTAGCGGCACGGACTGTCACTGGTGTTGACGAACTTCGTCGGCGCGGGTGGTCCAAGGTGGAGGCAGTCGCCCGGGTC
>CBIMJO010000877.1:0-4972 GCA_966244135.1 uncultured Actinocrispum sp.
TAGTTCGTCTGCGTGGCGTTGCCATACACACCGGCCACCGACGACAGGGTCACCAGCACACCCGCGCGGCGCTTCATCATCCCGAACAGCGCGGCCTTGCACACGTGGTAGGTACCGTCCAAATTGGACCGGAGGACGGACTGCCACTGTTCGTCCCGCATCATCACGAGCGGGTTGTCCGACACGATCCCCGCGCAGGAGACCACGGCGTGGATCGGGCCGAGCTCCCGTTCGGTTGTCCGCACGAACCGTTTCACCTCGGCCTGCTCGGCCACGTCGACCTGTTCGGCGAGCACGGCCGCGCCGGACGCGGCCGCCTCCTTCGCCACGATGTCAGCCGCTTCGCGGTTGGCCCGGAAGCAGAACGCCACGTCGTAGCCGTCCGCCGCGAGCCTGGTCACCACCCGGTGCCCGATGCCGCGCGACCCGCCGGTCACCAGCGCGACCCTCCTGCCGGTGTCCGGCATGGTCATCCCTCGCTTCCCTGAGCGGCCGCGGCCAGCACCTCGATCCCGCGCCGTGCCATGGTGAAACTCCCGATCCGCAGCACCAGCCGGCCGTCCACCACGCTGCTGCCGGTCACCACCGCCGCGTCGTCGACCGCCCGGACCAGCTCGACCCGGTGCTCGACGACGTCACCCGGGAAGACCGCGCCCAGCACGGACGCGTTCCTGATCCCGGACAACAACTCGACGAACCCGGTCCGCACGTCCGGGTTGGGGCTCTGCCACCGCACCAGCAGCACGGCCGCCTGCGCCCACGACTCCATCAGCTGACCGGCCGGGAACGCGTACTGCGCCGGCTCGGCGTCGTCACCCAGAGCCGCGTAGCACGGCTCCCGCCCGGTGATGGCCTTGTGCGCCACCAGGGCCCGGCCGGGTTCCAGTTCGGACACCCGGTCCAGCATCAGCACCGGGTACCGGTGCGGGATGATGCGCTTGATCTCGGCGATCCCGATCACGACTCCCCTCCTGGACGTCTCGCGCGGTAGCGGGACCGGAACTCGGCCACCACCCCGGACGCGGTGAAAACGGTTGCCACGCACAGCAGCTGGCCCTCGTCGGCCGGGGTGAGCGTGGCCTCGATCCGCAGGTCGTCACCCGGCCGGACCGGCCGGACGAACTTGGCCCGGTCCAGGGCCACCAGCTGCGCGCCGGTCTCGGCCCGGACCACGTCGTCCACGTGGTCGAGGACGAAAAGCCCGGGCAGCACTGGGAAACCCGGGTAGTGGCCGTCGAAGACCGGATCGGTGGGATCCACGCGGACCGAGGCGTGCACCTCGTAGGAGGTCTCCCGCAGCACGGACGTCATCGTGTTACCCCCAGTAGACAACAGCCGACGGTGCCGTCCCGGTCCACACCGGTGATCAGCGCCGGCCCAGTGGAATCGGACTCCAGCATGGCGAGCGTGGCGGCGATCTGCAGGCTCGTCGCCGCCGCGGACAGGTCACCGATCAACGAACGCGTGCGCACCCACTTCTGGCCGGTCCCGCCAAGCGCCTCGGCGACACCCGACTCCTCTGCTGCGCCCAACTCGCCCTCGGGCGCCAAGGGCGCCACGACCCGGACATCCCCGGCCGGCACGCCCGCCTGCTCGAGCACCGCCCGGACACACCGCGCCAGCACGGGCCCGGCGTCGGCCGTGTCCTGGAACGCCATGAACCGCGTTCCCAGCACAGCGGCCAGCGGCGTCCGCCCGGCCTGCCGCGCCGCGTCCAGGGTTTCCAGCAACACCAACGAAGCGCCCTCACCCAACGGCGACGGGTCGTGCGCGGTCTCGTCGCGAGCGCGCCATTCCAGCCACGCGCGTTGCGCGGAGTACTCCTCGGCGGCCCCGCACAGCACCTGCTCACAGTGACCGCCGCGGAGCAACCGGATGGCGTAGTTCAGCGCCAGCAGCCCGGTCAGCGAACCCCCGGCGATGGTGGTGTTGGGGCCCTTGATGCCGTGCCAGATCGCGATCTGCCCGGCCGCCCGGTTCATCACCGTGTTCGGGAACCGGGCCGGGTCCACGTGGTAGGGCTTGTCGCCGGACAGCGAGTCCCTGGTGAAGTCCATAATGGACTGAACGCTGCCCGATCCGGTGCCCAGCACCACACCCACCTGCTCGGGCTGCTCGGTCAGCGCGGCACCGGCGTCCTCGATCAGCTGCCCGGCCGCGGTCACGGCCAGCGCCGTGACCCGGTCCATCGTCCTGGTTCCCTTGCGCCCCAACGCCCCGGCGGCGGAGAAGTCCGGCACCAGGCCGGCCCGGCGATACGGGCCGGGGTACGCCTCCTGGTCCAGCTCGCCGATCGCGTCGCGTCCGGTGAGGATCCCGTCGGCGAACCCGGACCGGCCGGCGCCATACGGGCACAGCGCCGACCATCCCGAGATGACGAGCGTCATCGCGACCGGCCTCGCCCGGTCAGCGTGCCGGCCTTACCGGTCAGCGCGTCGGTGAGCCGGTCGTCGAAGCGGACCAGGCTCCAGTCACGCCGGTTCTCGATGACCGCCCAGCCGTGCGTGATCTGCCCGGTCGCGGTCTGCACCAGCTTGCCCTCACGCACCACGTAGCAGTCCATCCGCGCGGTGAAGGTGTACCGCTTGAAGACGTTCTCGACGGTGAAGACGGTGATCAGCTCCTCCTCCATCTTCGCCTCGTCGAGAATGGTGATCTTGGAGTGCGGCACGACCGGGATCCAGTTCTGCTCGTCCAGCAGCGTCTTGATGGAAGCACCACGCTGCTCGACGAACAGGTCGAGGATCTCCTCCATCTGCCGGAGATACCCGGACATCTGCACGCGCTCGGTGAAGTGGCAGTAGAAGTACGGCATCCGCCACGCCCACGCGAACGCGTTCTTGCCCGCGGTGAGCTGGTCCAGCGGGTCACCCTCGACGGCGACCGGCTCGACGGCCTTGCCCAGCTGCTCGACCACGTACGGGGCGAGCGCGGCGGGCGGCTCCTCCGCGGGCCACCCGCGCGGGTCCAGCCGCAGCGAGACCTCGACCTTGGAGCTGACCGCCTTGACCGGTTCGCCGTCGCGGGTCACGGTCAGCTCGACGGCCAGGCGGAGCGGCCCGTCACCGGCGATCGGGCGCACCGTGGCGGTGGCGACGTCGTCGATGTGGAACGCGCTCATGATCTTGGTGTTGATGTCGCTGATGTCAGTGCACAGGCCGTAGCGCTCGTACAGCTCGCCCGCCGGGTAACCGCGCTGCCGCAGGTGGTCCAGCACGGCCTCTTCGACGAGGTAGTTGACGTGCTTGAACCCGATCCAGGTGCAGATGTTGGATCCCTCGTAGCGGGGCCGGATCGGTAAGCGGGTCTCGGCGTCTGCCAGGCCGGCTGAGGCCGCGGTCGTGTTCATGTCGCACTCCATGCGTTGTCAGCTAATGGGATGACGGGGCCGCGCTCGCCTCGGCGGGCGAACACAGCCGGGTGAGGAACTCGCCGATGATCCGCGCCGTGCGCTGCGGTTGCTCGAGCATCGGGAAGTGGCCGCAGCCCGGCAGGAGCGTGAACCGCCCGTCCGGCAGGGCCTCCGCCAGTGCCTGCCCGTCGGCGGGCCGGCCCGCGATGTCGGCTTCGCCGGTCAGGACCAGCACCGGCGCGGCGACGCCGGTCAGGTCCAGGAACGGCGATCGCAGGTAGGTCTCGAAGAAACGCATCCAGCCGTACGGCCCGACCTGGTCCCGCATGCGCAGGGCCATCCAGTCGCGGTGCGCCTCGGAGTACCGGTTGGTCTGGCCGACCCGCAACGCCTCCACGAAGGTCCGGTGGAAGTCGTTGAGGTAGTAGGAGATCGTGGACCAGTCGAAGTCGTCCGGGCTCGGCCGGTAGCACGGGCCGATGAGCACGGTCGGGCGCGGCCGGATCAGCCCGGTGGCGTACGCCTCGGTGAGCAGGTTCGCCGTGTACGAATGTGCCACCAGCACGTCGAACCGTTCGCCGGCGAGCAGATCCGCCAGCACCCGCACCGGGTCGCCGACGCGGCCCCACTCCCCCGTGGACATGCCGTGCCAGGGCAGCTCGACGTCCCACAGGTCGAACGGGGCGGTCATCTCCTCGACGAACCGGTCCCAGGCGCCGCGCCGGCCACCGAGCCCGTGCATCAGCAGCAGCCTCGGGGACTCACCCGTGCCGGCCCGGCGCACGCACCGCACGGGTAAACCGTTGTACGCGAACGGCTTGCTCATGCCGCCGCCTCCGCCCGGTGGCGGCCGAGGATCAGCACCGCGTTGTTGCCCGCGAAGGCCAGCGCGTTGTTCTGCACCACGTTCAGGTCGGCCTGCCGCGCCTGGTTGGGCACGCAGTCCAGGTCCGGCCCGCAGTCCGGGTCGGTCTGGTTGTGGTTGATCGTCGGCGGGATGAAGCCCTCGTCGATGGCCAGGGCGCAGGCGGCCGAGGCGAGCGCACTCGCCGCGCCCATGCTGTGCCCGATCATCGACTTGATCGAGATGACCGGCGGCGGCACCTCGAACACCTGCCGGATGGCGCCGACCTCGGTGACGTCGTTGGCCTTGGTCCCGGTGCCGTGCGCCGAGATGAAGTCCACCTCGGCGGGCTCGATCCCGGCGTTGCGGTGCGCCAGCCCGATGCAGCGCGCCAGGCTGTCCCGGTCGGGTGCCACCGGGTGCAGGGCGTCGCAGGTCAGCCCGTACCCCAGCACCTCGGCGTAGACGCGCGCGCCGCGGGCCCGCGCCGAGGCCAGGCTCTCCATCACCAGGATGCCGGCGCCCTCGCCGGTCAGGATGCCCTTGCGGTCCTGGTCGAACGGCTGGCACACCTCGGGTGCGATGGTGCCGAGCCGGTAGAAGCCGGTGAAGGTCTTGCGGCACACCGCGTCCGCGCCACCGCACAGCGCGATGTCCACCTCGCCGGCGCGGATCGCGTCGAACCCGTTGCCGATGGCGTAGTTGCCCGCGGCGCAGGCCGTCGGGATGGTGACCGCCTCGGCGTCGGTGAGCCCCAGCTCCCGCACGATGCTGGA
>CBIMJO010000878.1:0-4966 GCA_966244135.1 uncultured Actinocrispum sp.
GGTCCGGGTAGGCGTCGTACAGGCCGTCGACGTGGTTGCCGCCTTCGATCCGGTAGTAGCGCTGGAGGTGGGCTCGGCCCTGGGCGGCGATCATCCGTTGGTACACATCGGAGTCCTGGCTGATCGGCAGCAACGAGTCCAGCGTGCCGTGCAGGGTGATCATCGGCTTGCCGATGCGGCCGGTCAGCTCGATGCGGGCGACGACCTGGTGGACCGGGCGGGACGCGTAGTCGTAGTCGGCGTCGTCACCGGTGTAGCCGGGGTCGATTTCCTGACGGTAGATCCGTTGGGTCAGGTCCCAGTAGACCTGCTTGTGGTACGGCCACAGGAACTCCGATCCCGCGGCGAACCCGGCACCGAGCACCTCCTGAGGCTTGCCATCGCGGAAGCCGCGGATCGCGGGCGGCAGGAACGTGAACAGGTTCGGCCCATCGGCACGCCACAACGTTCCTTCCCAGTCGACGCCACCGTCGTAGAGCCAGGCCCGGTTCTCCAGCTGCCAGCGCACGAGGTAGCCGCCGTTCGAGAGCCCCGCGGCGATGGTCCGCTCCGGGAAACGTCCATAGTGGAACGTCACGGCCAGCTTCGCGGCGATGGTGAGTTGCGTGACCCGGTCGTTCCACTCGACGAGCGCATCACCCGGGCGCTTGCCGTCGGTGAAGAAGTCCGCGCCGGTGTTTCCCTTGTCGGTGGCCGCGAACGCATACCCGGCGGCCAGGACCTGGTCGCCGATGGCCCGGTCGTTCGCGTACTGCCGCCGGACTCCCGGCGAGCCGGACACCACCAGCCCGCCGTTCCAGCGCTTTGGCAGGCGCAGGACGAACTGGGCGTCGTGGTTCCAGCCGTGGTTGGTGTTGGTGGTGGACGTGTCCGGGAAGTAGCCGTCGACCTGAACCCCGGGAACACCGCTCGGCGCGGGCAGCCCGGCCGAAGTCAGGCCCGCCCAGTCCGCTTGCACGGTGTGTCCGGTCCTCAGCGTTCCGGTCGTGGTGAGGTCGTCCAAACAGGACCGTTCGACATGCGCGGCACCGGGTACGAAAACGGGTGCGCAGGTATCCGCATGGGCCACCGGCGTGGCCGAGGTGGCGAGGAGAACTCCGGCGATGACCAGGGAAAGCCGCATTCGCCGGACGGTAGGCGGAGTTGTCCGCCGACGATATGCGGTTGAACCACACAAAACGAACGCTGACTGTGGTGGCCGGCACCGTGGGATCTTCCGGTGACCATTCGTACCCTCAGAGTGACGACGGTCACAAGGAGGTGGTCGGGATGCGGAGAATCCTCATCGTCCTGGCGGCACTGCTCGCCCTCGCTCCCCCAGCGTCCGCTGCGGGAACACTGCGGCAGGTCACCGGGTTCGGCAGCAACCCGGGGGCGCTGCAGATGTTCGAGTACACCCCGGCCGGCCTGCCCGCTGGGCGCCCGGTCGTTGTCGCCCTGCATGGCTGCACCCAGGACGCGGCCTACGGCCAGAACGCGGGCTGGACCGAACTGGCCGACCGCTGGAAGTTCACGGTCGTGCTGCCCCAGCAGGTGATGGCGAACAACATCAGCAAGTGCTTCAACTGGTTCCAGGCCAACGACATCGCGCGCGGCTCCGGCGAGGCAGAGTCGATCGCGCAGATGGCCCGGCGCGGGATCGCCGACTCGGCCGGCAGCCGTGCCTACGTCACCGGGCTTTCCGCCGGTGGCGCGATGACTTCGGTGATGCTGGCCGCGTACCCGGACCTGTTCGCCGGTGGCGCCGTCGTCGCGGGCCTGCCTTTTGGTTGCGCTACCTCGATCATCGACGCCTACACATGCATGAACCCAGGCAAGGACCTGACTCCGCGGCAATGGGGTGACAAGGTCCGGGCCGCCAGCTCGTACACCGGGCCCCGGCCGGGCGTGAGCATCTGGCAGGGCAGCGCCGACTACACGGTCAACCCATCGAACCTGCGCGAGCTCAAGGAACAGTGGACCGATGTGGGCGCGGCCGTGGAGACCCACCTGATCACCGGGATGGGCCACGGCCAGCCGGTCTCGCCCGGTAGCACCGACGGGCACTGCGGGCACGCTGCACCGTACATTTTGGACGTGGGCGTGTGCGCGGCATGGCAGATCGGCCAGTTCTGGGGCATCGCTACCCCTTGACCGACCCGGTCAGGCCACCGATCAGCCGCCGCTCGGCCAAGACGAAGAACCCCAGCGCGGGCAGCATCGACAACGCGGTGAACGCCAGGATCCGTGAGGTGTCCTGTGTGTACTGGGACTGGAAGGACGCGACGCCCAAGGGCAGCGTGAAGTTGCTGGAGTCGTTGAACACCAGGAACGGCAGCAGGTAGGCGTTCCAGCTCGTCACGAAGGCCAGCACGGCCACAGTGGTCAGAGCTGGAACGCTCAACGGCAACAGGATCCGCCAGAAGAACCCGAGGCGGCTGGTGCCGTCCAGCACCGCGGCCTCCTCGATCTCGGCCGGGATCGCCCGCATGAACGGCCGCAGGATCACGATGGTCACCGGCAGGGAGAACGCCGCCTCGGGAATGGCCACACCAAAGGGGCTCTCGAGCATTCCCAGCTGCCGGAGCAACAGGTACAGCGGCAGGCTTGCCACACCAATGGGAAACAGCAGGCCGATGGTGAACAGCGCGTACATCGCCTCCCGTCCCTTGAACGAGTACCGGGACAGGGCGAACGCGGCCATGGAGCCCAACGCCACCGCGAGAACCGTTGCCACCACGGCTATCAGCGCGCTGTTGAGCAGGAACTGCCAGAAGGCGCTGGAAGTGACGATGAACTCGTAGTTGTCCCAGACCCAGGGATCCGGCAGCCCCGCGGGGGCGGAGTTGATCTGCGCGGTGGTCCGGAACCCGCCCAGGATGACGAACAGGATCGGCACCACGGTCACACCGATGACGAGAACCGCCGCCAGGTAAGCGAAGCCGTTGCGCGTCCGCATGCCATCACCCGGCCAGCCGGGTCAGCGCGCCCTCGGTGTCCCGGCGCAGCGCGAACCGCTGGTACAGCAGGGCGAACACGAAACAGATCATGAACAGGATCACCGCGACCGCGCTGCCGTAACCGAACTGGTAACGCTTGAACCCGTGGTCGATCACGTAGGTCGCCATGGTCGTCGACGCGTTCGCCGGCCCGCCGAGGGTCATGATCCACACCAGGTCGAACAGCTGCAGCGACCCGATCACCGACAGGAAGATCCAGATCCGGATGGTCGGGCCCAGCAACGGGATCACCACGTGCCGGGTGACCTGCCACGGCGTCGCCCCATCCAGGGCCGCGGCCTCCCGCAGCTCGGCCGGGATGTTCTGCAGGGCCGCCAGCAGGAGGATGATCCCGAACCCGATGTACTTCCAGGTGATCACGACGAACAACGTGTACAGCACCAGCGACGGATCGGCCAGCCACTGGTGCACCAGCCCGAAAGGCCGCAGCAGCGCGTCGATGAACCCGTTGGGCTGCAACAACTGCAACCAGATCACCGCGGTCGTCGCCTCGGACAGCACATAGGGCGCGAACACCACGAGCCTCAGGAACGCCCGGCCGCGCAGGTTGCGGTTGAGCAGGACGGCGAGCCCGATGCTGATCGGCAGCTGCACGACGATCGACAGCACGGCGATGATCAGGTTGTGCAGCACGCCCTGCTGGAACACGGGCCCGGTCAGCGCGAGCCAGTAGTTGTCCAGCGCGACGAACCGGTCCAGCGAGGTGAACCCGTTCCAGTCGTAGAGGCTGTAGTAGGCCGCGACCCCGATCGGGACCAGGACGAACCCCACGAACAGCAGCAAGGCGGGCCCGAGCAGCACGACCAGCTCGAGGTGTTTGGTACGGAAGCGGTGGGCCGGCCGCCCCTGCGCGCCGGCCGGCCCGACGGTCACCAGCGCGGGTTTGTCCCGCAGCGTGGTGGCCTCCCGCATCACCGGCCCCCCGTTGAGGCATCCGTGACAGCCTGGACGATCGACTGCGGGGTGCCCTTGCCGGCGAAGAAGTTGGCGATGGCGTCGTTGAGCGCCTGCCCGACCGCGGTGGGGAAGGCGATGTCGAAGTAGGTCTGGATGTACGGCGCCTTCTGCGCCTTGTCCAAAGTGGACTTCGTGGCCGCGTCGGTCACGGCGGAGGCGGCGTCCGGGTTCACCGGCAGGCCCACACCGGCGGCGGCGAGCTTCTTCTGCACCTCGACGCTGGTGAGGTACTTCAGGAAGTCGGCACACGCGGGCGGGGCCTTGGTGGTGCAGGAGAACCCGTCGCCACCGCCGAGCAGCACCGTGGGATCACCCTTGCCACCGGCGACGGCCGGGAACGGGAACCAGCCGAGCTTCGACGACAGGGCCTTGTCCTCGGTCAGCGCGGCCATTGTGGACGGTTCCCAGTCGCCCTGCAGTTCCATCGCCGCCTGGCCGTTGGCGAGCATCCCCGCCGAGCTGCCCGCCCCCTGCTGGGCCGGGGTGCCGAGGAAGGCGTCCTGGAACGGGTTGGAGCCCAGGAACGCCTTGGCGTCCTCACCCGCCTTGGTCCAGCAGCCGTCCTCCAGCTTCATCGTCTTGGACGCGCTCTTCAGGGTGTCCATCGAGCAGCCCCGGATGGCGAAGTAGGCCCAGTAGAACGCGTCCGGCCACTTGTCCTTGCCGCCGAGCGCGATCGGCGTGACCTTGGCGGCCTTCAGCTTGGTGACCGCGTCGGCCAGCTCGGCCATTGTGGACGGTGGCGCGCTGATCCCGGCGTTGGTGAAGATGTCCTTGCGGTACCAGAACCCGACGGCGTGCAGGACGTACGGAACGCCGTACTGCTTGCCGTCGATCTGCCAGCCGTCCTTGGCCTTCCCTAGCTGGCCGATCCAGCTGCTGGTGTCCGCGGTGATGTCCTTGACCTTGCCGGACGTGATCTGGCTGGCCAACTGGCCGCCGCCCCATTGCTGGTAGAGGTCGGGCGGGTTGTCTGACTGCAGGGCCAGCGGCACCTTGGTCTGGAACTG
>CBIMJO010000879.1:0-4965 GCA_966244135.1 uncultured Actinocrispum sp.
CCCCCAGCCGGACGGCCTCGCGCAGCACCTGGATCGCGCCGCGCCGGTCACCGGTGAGCCGCCGCGCCTGCCCGAGCACGCCCATCGCCGCGGCCCGGAAGAACGACGTCGTGTCCCCCAACAGGTTCAGCGCCACCGCTGCCAACTCCGCGGCGCGCACCGGCTCACCGCGGGTCAGCGCGAGGTAGGCCTGGAAGGTGCGCAGCATCGCGAGGTCCTTGGCGGGCGCGTCCGTACCCATCCCGGCGTCGGCGATCGCCGCGTACTGGGCCGCGTCCTCGACCCGGCCGGCGAGGTACAACAGCCAGCCCTTGAACCCGGCGAGGTCGGCGTTCGCGCGGATGTCGTTCTCGTCCAAGCGGTTCAGCCAGGACAGCAACGTCGCAAGCTCACCGCGGCGGACCTGTTCCTCGGCCTGCGCGCGGACCGTCGCCACCGCGAGGTCCACGTCCTGCCCGGCGACCGCGTGCCGGATCGTCTCGGCGGGCAGGTCGTGGTCCGAGTACCAGCGCGCGGCCCGCCGATGGCTTTCCAACGCCACCCCGGCAGACAGCTCACTGCGCAGGTAGTCGGCGAACAGATTGTGATAGCGGTACCACTCCCCCGCCTCGTCGACCGGGGTCAGGAACATGTTGGCCCGCACCAGATTGCGCAACACCTCAGCGCTGTCATCCCGGCCGGTGACCGCATCGCACAACGACGGCGTAAGAGCGTCCACAATGGACGTCCGCCGCAGGAAGTCCCGCACGTCGGCGGGCTGGCCGCGCAGCACCTCCTCGGCGAGGTAGTCCAGCACGTACCGGTCGCCCGGCTGGTAGCGCACGAAGGAGGCACCCGGGTCCGTGCCGCCCTCCCGCAGCCCGATCCCGAGCATCTGCAGCGCCGCCGCCCACCCCTCGGCCCGTTGGGTGAGCGCTGCCACGGTCTCGGCGTCGAGCGTCTTGCCTGCAACCGCTCCCAGCAACTCGGCCGCCTCGGCCGGGGAGAACCGCAGCTGCGCGGCGCCGATCTCGGCCATCAGCCCCCGGCCCCGCCAGCGGGCCAGCGGCAGGTCGGGTTCGGTGCGGCCGAGCATGACCAGGTGCAGCCGCGGCGGGCAGTGCTCGACCAGGAAGGTGAGCGCGTCCAGGATCTCCGGCTCGGTCAGCAGGTGGACGTCGTCCAGGACCAGCGCGATGTCGGCGTCCGCCGTCGCCAGTTCGTTGACCAGCCCGGTCATCACCGCGGGCGCCGACGCGCTGCCCGAGCCGAGCAGGGTCCGGTCCGTGCCCAGCGCCGTGACCAGGTACTCCAGGAACCGGCCGGGCACGTCGTCGTCTTCGTCCAGGGTGAGCCAGGCGGTCCGGCCGGTGAACCCGCTCAGCCAGGTGCCGGCCAGCGTGGTCTTGCCGAACCCGGCCGGCGCGGTCACCACCACCAGCGGATAGCCGCAGACGCGGTCGAGCAGGCGCGTCAGCCGCGCCCGGGTAACAGTGCCAGCCCGGGCCGGTGGAATCAGCAGCTTCGTGGCCACCACCTGCACAACCCCGAACCTAACTTTTGGCAGGGCCGCTGGCCAGCGCACGAACCTAGCGTTGCCGGCATGATGACGACGGACTTCTACGCACTGGCCGACGACCTCACCGACGACGACCACAAGCTGCTCGCCCGGCTGACCGAGTTCCTCGACGCCGAGGTCGCGCCGGTGGCGAACTGGCACTGGGCCCGGGAGCGGTTCCCGCATCACCTGATCGAGCCCTTCGGTGAGCTCGACGTGGGCGGCCTGTCCTACCGCGGCCACGGCCTGCCGGGCCGGACCAGCCTGCTCGACGGGTTCGTCACCCTGGCCCTGGCCAGCACCGACCCGTCCATCGCGACCTTCTTCGGCGTGCACACCGGCCTCGCGATGGGCTCGATCTACCTGTGCGGCTCCGAGGAGCAGAAGCAGCGCTGGCTGCCGCCGATGCACCGGTTCGCCAAGATCGGCGCGTTCGGGCTGACCGAGCCCGAGGTCGGCTCCGCCGTGTCCCGTGGCCTGCGCACCACTGCGCGCCGCGAGGGTGACGAATGGGTGCTCAACGGCGAGAAGAAGTGGATCGGCAACGCCACCTTCGCCGACGTGACCGTGATCTGGGCCAAGGACGAGGCCGACGGCCAGGTCAAGGGCTTCCTCGTGGAGAAGGGCACGCCCGGGTTCGATCCGGTCAAGATCGAGAACAAGATCGCGCTGCGGACCGTGCAGAACGCGCACATCACGTTGACCGACTGCCGCGTGCCCGAGGCGAACCGGCTGCAGAACGCGAACTCCTTCGCCGACACCGCGTCGGTGCTGCGGATGACCCGCACCTCGGTGGCCTGGCAGGCGGTCGGCTGCTCGATCGGCGCGTACCAGCGGGCACTTGCCTACGCCAAGGAACGCGAGCAGTTCGGCCGGCCGATCGGCGGGTTCCAGCTGGTGCAGGACCTGCTGGTGCGGATGCTCGGCAACATTACCGCGTCGCTCTGCATGGTCGCGCAGCTGTCCCGGCTGCAGGACCGCGGCCGGATGACCGAGGAGCAGGCCTCGCTGGCGAAGGCGTTCTGCACCACCAAGATGCGCGAGACCGTCGGGATGGCGCGGGAACTGATGGGCGGCAACGGGATCCTGCTGGAGCACGAGGTCGGCCGGTTCGTCGCGGACGCCGAGGCGATCCACTCCTACGAGGGCACCCGCGAGATGAACACCCTGATCGTCGGCCGGGCCATCACCGGCCGGTCCGCATTCGTCTGAGCCATAAGGAGGACAGTCATGAGCACCGAGTCGCTCGCCGCCGCGGACGCCATCGGCGGCCCCAACCCGATCGTCGGCGTGCGCCGCAAGGACCTGCTCGACACGCTGCGCACGGTGATCACCGAAGCCGCGCAGCATCCGAAGAACACCGCGGGAAGTCTCCGGCACTTCGCCCGGTCCGCCGTCTCGGCCGCGCTCGGCCAGGGCAAGCTGGTGCCGGGCGCGAAGGACCGCCGGTTCGCCGATTCCGCGTGGACCAAGAACTTCCTGTACCGCCGGTTGCTGGGCATCTACCTGGCAGCCGACGCCGAGCTGGACGCGTGGCTGGCGGGCAGCGAGCTGTCCGAAGTAGACCGTGAGCGGGCCAGGTTCGTGCTGTCGCTGGCGTTGGACGCCTTGGCGCCCAGTAACGCACCGATCAACCCGGCCGCGATCAAGCAGTTCATCGACACCGGCGGCGACAGCGCGCGGGAAGGCGTGCGGCACTTCGTCGACGACGTCCGGCACAACGGCGGCTTCCCCAGCCAGGTCGACACCCAGGAGTTCACCGTCGGTGGCAACCTCGCCACCACCGAGGGCGCTGTCGTGTTCCGCAACGACGTTCTGGAGCTGATCCAGTACAAGCCGCGCACCGCCGAGGTGCACGCCCGCCCGCTGCTGATCGCGCCGCCACAGATCAACAAGTTCTACGTCTTCGACCTGTCACCGGGGAAAAGCCTGGTCCAGTACACAGTGGACCAAGGGTTCCAGGTGTTCATGGTCAGCTGGCGCAACCCCACGGCCGAGCACCGCGACTGGGACCTGGGCACGTACCTGCGCGCCCTGGAAGAGGCGATCGACGCCGTGCTGGAGATCACCGGTAGCCCGGACGTGAACCTGACCGGCGCGTGTTCCGGTGGCATCACGTCGGTCTCGCTCGCCGCGTACCTGGCCGCGCGGGGCAAGCCGGTGATCAACGCGCTGACGCTGTTCGTGAGCGTGTTCGACATGGCCGACGACAAGACCCTGCTCGGTGTGTTCGCCAGCGAGGAGACCCTGGCCGCGGCCAAGCGCCACTCGCACGTGCGCGGGGTGCTGGACGGCCGTGAGCTGTCCCGGGTGTTCAACCTGTTGCGCCCCAACGATCTCATCTGGACCTACTGGGTGAACAACTATCTGCTCGGCCGCAGGCCACCGGCCTTCGACATTCTCTACTGGAACAACGACACCACCCGGCTGCCGGCCGCATTCCACGGGCAGTTGATCGACATCTACCGGGACAACGCGCTGGCACACCCGGACGAGGTCGTCGTCGACGGCACCCCGCTGGACCTCGGCAAGATCACCGCCGACGCGTTCGTGATGGCCGGGACGACCGACCACATCACGCCGTGGGCAGCCTGCTACCGGTCGGCACAACGCCTGGGCGGCGAGGTCGAGTTCACGCTGAGCAACTCCGGGCACATCCAGAGCATCCTCAACCCGCCCGGCAACAAGAAGGCCGGCTACTTCACCAACCCCGCGATGCCGGAGTCGGCGCAGGAGTGGCGGACCGGAGCGTCCACAGTAGCCGGCAGCTGGTGGCCGCGGTGGATGGAGTGGCTCGGTTCACGGTCCGGCGCCATGGTCCCGGCTCCGTCCCTTTCGGACACCGCGATCGAGGCTGCTCCCGGCAGCTACGTCCGCGGATGACCGGCCGCCGCTGGGCGCGAGGCGTCACGCTGAATGTCGATGTCCAACCAGGCGAGGGCACGCCGTTGTTGCTGTGCAACGGAATCGGCGCGAACCTGGAACTGTTGCAGCCCCTGGTCGACCGCCTCGCCGGGCAGCCGGGGCGGCGGGTGCCGGTGATCCGGTTCGACATGCCCGGCACCGGCGGATCGCCCACCACCCGGCTGCCGCGCCGAATGCCCGCGCTGGCCCGGATGCTGGCCGATCTGGTGACCGGTCTTGGTTACGACGAGGTGGATGTGCTTGGTATCTCGTGGGGCGGCGCCCTGGCCCAGGAGTTCGCCCGCCGCAACCCGCGGTTGTGCCGACGGGTCGTGTTGTGCGCCACCAGCATGGGCATGGTGATGGTCCCGGCCAAGCCCTCGGTCCTGCTCACCCTGGCCGGCCCGATGCGGTACTTCGGGCCGGCGCACATGCGGTCCGCTGGGCACCGGATCTACGGCGGCGGGTTCGGCTCCGATCCCGCCGTGGCAGCCCGATACGCCGCCGCCACCCGGGCGCCGGAC
>CBIMJO010000880.1:0-4958 GCA_966244135.1 uncultured Actinocrispum sp.
AACCACCGGTGACCGACCACTGGATCAACGTCGCACCGGCCGCGGTCGACCCACCATTGATGTCCGCCGGCTTGCCACTGTGCGACGCCACCATGCGGTAGTTCACGCCGATCTGGACCGGTGGGGGCGGCGGTTCACTGGGTGAGCCGAACTGGCTGAAGAACTTCCAGATCTCGGCCTTGTCCCAGCTCCTGGCGCCGCTTTCGCAGCCGGTGCAGCCGTCCACCGGGCCCTGCTGGTGACCGCCGTCGAACGGAGCCCAGACCACCGGATACCCAGTACGGCATCCCGAGTAGACGGTGATGATGTGGGTGCCGCTGCCCGCCGCCGGCTCGGGCGCGTTCTGCGGTGTGCAGCCGTTGTTCCGTACGAACGTGTCGCGCAGCGCCCGTCCGTTCTGGATGCTGTCGGACACACCGTGGATGCCCATGTATGCGATGGGCTGTGTGCCACCGCTGCAGCCGCTGATCGCCCCCGGGGCGGCGATCGCCACGACCGCGCGGAAGACGTTCGCCCGCGAGCACGCCAGCGAGTAGCTCATGGCGCCGCCGTAGCTGAACCCGATGGAGAACAACTGTCCCGTATCGACGCACAGGTCACCCTCGATCAACCTGACCATGTCGTCGGTGAAGGTCACGTCCTCCCCGCCGGAGTTGCCCCAGCCGTTGCTGATTCCTTGAGGCGCCACGAAAATCGTGGAGTTGCCCGCCTGGGACTGCATGCCGTAGTAGGCCCACGCGTACCCGTCGCTTCCGCCCGACGCGACCTGCTCGGCGGTACCGCCCAGCCAGTGGTACCCGAAGGCCAGCCGGTGCGGGTAGGTGTTGTCGTAGCTGTCCGGGATCTTCATGATGAAGCGCCGGCTCTTGCCGTTGCTCTGGATCGTGCGTGAGCCGCTGGTCAGCGTCGGAGTCTTGCCACATCCGGCGCTCGCCGCCGTGACTGCGGCGTCGCCCGTGGAGGGAGTCGACGCCTCGGCGACGCTCTGTACCGTGCCGCCTGCGGCGAGGACCAGAAGTGCCGTCGCCACGTCGGACCTTATGCTGGGCCGGCGACTCATCGCAGAGTCCATTGCTGGTTGGCCTGGCCATTGCAGGACCACAGCACGAGCTTCGTGCCGTTGGCGGTTCCCTGACCGGACGCGTCGATGCACAAGCCAGACTGCACACCGGTGATCGTGCCGTTGGAATTGACATTCCATTGCTGGTTGGGTTGACCGTTACAGTCCCAGATGATCACTTGGGTACCGTTGGCCGTCCCCTGGCCGTTCGCGTCCAGGCACTTGGTGCCGTAGATCACCAGTTGCCTGCTGGAGTTCGGGGTCCAGGACTGGCTCGCCTGACCGGAAACACAATCCGCCAGCTGGGCCTGGGAACCGTTGGAGTTCGCCACGGACGCGCACCGGCCGGACTGGGTACCGACGATCTGGCGGTTCGGTGGCGGTGTGGTGCCCGGCTGGCCGACGCCCGCCCCGGTGAACATGACCCAGTTGACGTTGAGCAGACCGCTGTTGTTGGTGCTGCCGGACGGTTTGCGGACCACGAAGTACAGCGGCCCGCTGGCCGTCGACGGGCTGGCCAGCGTCGCCGTGACGTCGGTCCACGTCTGCCAGCCTCCGGTGCCCGGGACCGCGACGGTGGCGACCACCGTGCCAGTAGGGGATCCGGTGCGCACCTGGATCGTGCCGCCGGCCGCCGCGGAGGCCACCCGGAACTGCATTCCGGTGATATTGGTCAGACTGGCCGGGTCGAACGACCACCAGTCACCGTCCTCAATGGACCCGATGTCACTGCCGCCGCCCTGCGGGTCGGACGCGGTCTCGATGGTGACGCCCGGGCTGCCGGTGCCGGTGCCGTCGGCCACCCGGCCGGTCGCGCTGTAGAACTCGGCCTGCTTGTGCTTGGGCTGCAGGATCACCTGCGAGCGGCCGGTGAGCGGGCTGGACCCGCCCGCGCCGCCCTTGTCGGTGTAGGACGCCTCGATGACGTAGAAGATGTTGTCGTTCTCGCTGTGCCCGGACGACAGCGTGGTCTGCACCTTCGCGGTGCACCCGTGGTACTGCTCGAGCGGGTGGCCGTGCACGTCGTGGCCGAGGATCGCCTGGACGGTCACGGTTGAGCAGTCGATCGTGCCGTCCTCCGGGTCGGTGACCGAGACCGTGAAGTTCACGCTGTCCCCGAAGTCGAACATCCCGCCGGCCGGTGGGGTGCTGATGGTCAGTGCGGGCATGGTGTTGCCGGACGTGATGGCCAGGCTCGCGGTGCCGGTGGCGCCGGCGGAGTTGCGGACCGTGACCGACGTGGTGTAGTTGCCGGCGGCGTAGGTGTGGCTCGGGTTGGCGGCGGTCGATGTCGTGCCGTCACCGAAGTTCCAGGCGTACGTCAGCGCCGAGCCGCCCGGGTCGTTCGATCCGGCGCTGGAGAAGTTCACCGTCAGCGGGGCGGGCCCGTTGGTGCGGTCGGCCCCGGCCTTGGCGATCGGGTTCGCCTGGTTGTTGCCCAGGTAGTCGACCCGCACGATGGACGCGTCGCTGTTGCCGCCGCCGTACCCCGTGCCCCACTCAACGACGTAGAGCGCGCCGTCCGGACCGAACTTGAAGTCCATCGGCCGGTTGAACTTCATCGACGACAGCAGCGCGTCGATCGAGGTGACCGTGGTGCCGGCGTTGTCGAGCTGGAACACGTACATCTTGCTGGTGTTCCACTCCGCGAAGACCGCGCGGCCGTCGAAGTCGACCGGCCACTTGCGAGTGGACGCCAGGTTCGGGTCGAAACGGTAGACCGGCCCCGCCATCGGCGCGCCCCCGGACAGCTGCGGGAAGTGCGCCGGGTCGGCGTTGTAGTGGTAGTAGACCTGCGCCGGAATCGCCGGTGGCAGCTTGGTCTGGCCGGTGTTGTTCGGCGAGTTGTTCGTCGGGCCACCGTTGCAGTCGAACTGCGGGCCGGATGTGTTGTTCGCGAAGTTGTAGTCGTTGTAGGCCTGGTTCGGGCCGATGCAGTACGGCCAGCCGGCGTTGCCCGGACGGGTGAGCACGTCCCACTCCACGGTGTTCTGCGGTCCGCGGTTCGGGTTGGCCGACCCGGCGTCCGGGCCGTAGTTGGCCACCAGCGGGAACCCGGTCTTCGGGTCGATGTTCATCCGGAACGGGTTACGCTCCCCCATCATGTAGATCTCCGGCCGGGTGTTGGCCGTGCCGGGGGCGAAGAGGTTGCCCGACGGGATCGTGTACGTGCCGTTGGACTCGGGGTGGATGCGCAACACCTTGCCGGACAGGCTGTTGGTGTTGCCCGCGGTCCGCTGCGAGTCCCAGTTCGCGCGGCCGGACCGCTCGTCCAGCGGCGCGTACCCGTCCGAGGCGAACGGGTTGGTGTTGTCCCCCAGGGACAGCCAGAGGTTGCCGTTCTTCTTGTCGAACACCATGCCCGCGCCGTGGTGGCAGCATTCCTGGCGCTGCACCGGCACGTCCAGCACGACCTTCTCACTGGACAGGTCGATCGTGTTGCCGTTGACCGTGAACCGGCTCAACCGGTCCACGTTCGCGGAGTTCGGCGAGTAGTACGCGTACAGCCACTGGTTCGTGGCGAACCCAGGGTCGAGCGCGATGTTGAGCCCGCCGGACTCGTTGGCGGTGAACACGTTCAGGTGCGCGCCGGTGCTGGTGGCGCCGTTGGGCTGGACCACCTTGATGTCGCCGAGCCGGTCGATGTAGAACACCCGCCCGTCCGGCGCGATGTCCATCGCCATCGGGTTGCCGGTCTCGGTGTGCAGGGTGACCTTCTGGAACTTCGAGTCCGGCGGCAGCGGTCCCGCCTCGGCGGGTGACGAGCTCAGGAAGAACACCGGGGCAGTGGCCGCGGCCAGTGCTGCGGCCACCACCAGCACGCCACGGCGCAGCGCGGCAGATCTGGGCATCACGAACTTCTCCTCGCAGCGAAGGATTGTGGGTGTGTGCTGAGGACCAGCCGGCACGGCGGGCGCGCGACCGTGCCGGCTGGAGACTGGTTTCAGCTCATGCGGCGGAGCGGTTCATGCTCACCGCAGAGTCCATTGCTGGTTGGCCTGGCCGCTGCACGACCACAGCACGAGCTTCGTGCCATTGGCCGTTCCCTGGCCGGACGCATCCACACACAAGCCGGACTGCACACCGGTGATCGTGCCGTTGGAATTGACGTTCCACTGCTGGTTCGGCTGACCGTTGCAGTCCCAGATGATCACCTGAGTCCCATTGGACGTCCCCCGGCCGGACGCGTCCAGGCACTTGGTGCCGTACAGCACCAGCTGCTTGCTCGACGACGGCGTCCAGGTCTGACTGGCTTGGCCCGAAACACAATCGGCCAGCTGAGCCTGCGAACCATTGGAGTTCGCCACGGACACACACCGGCCGGACTGGCCACCGACGATCTGCCGGGTCACCGGCGGGGGCGGCGTGGTCACCGAGCAGTTCGCGGGCACGGCTCCGGCCGCGGTCTGGATCCCGCCGAGCAACAGGTGCAGGAAGGCGGCCTCGCTGAAGCTCTCGATGGTGTGCCCCATCCCGGTGTACCAGGACCGGCCGCCGTCGATGTTCTGGCACCACGTGTTCGGGTGGTCCGCCCCCATCGTCCCGCCCGAGTAGCTCGTCTCGTCCAGTGTGGTCAGAACGTGGACGGCCGGCCGCGGGTTGGTGCGGAAGTCGTACCACTCGTCGAACCGGGTGATCTGCGCCGGAAGTCCTTGGGTGGACGGGTGGTTGGGGTCCTCGACCTTCACCCGCGCGTTCTGCTGGGCCGGGTGCTGCTTGAAGTAGGCGCCGACCAGCCGGCCGTACCAGGACCAGTTGTAGCCGCTGTCGGCGGCGGCGTGGATGCCGACGAAGCCGCCGCCGCGCTGGATGTAGCGCTGGAAGGCGTCCTTCCCGGACTGGGTGGTGACCGGATCACCGGTGGTGGACAGGAAGATCACCGCGGCGTACTGGGCCA
>CBIMJO010000881.1:0-4957 GCA_966244135.1 uncultured Actinocrispum sp.
CTGGTCGGCGTCCCGCTGATCCTGGTCACGATGGCGGGCAACGGGTGGATGCGCGGCGTCCAGGACACCGTCCGCCCCTTGCGCTATGTGCTGGCGGGCAACGGGATCTCCGCGATCCTGTGCCCGGTCCTGGTGCACGTCGCCGGATGGGGCCTCGCCGGCTCGGCTATCGCGAACGTCACAGCCCAGGTGATCTCGGCCACCTTGTTCATCCGGGCCCTGATGGTCGAACGGGTCCCGCTCAAGCCCGAACCCCAGAAAATGCGCGCCCAGCTGATCTTGGGCCGTGACCTCGTCGTGCGCAGCGCCGCGTTCCAAGCCTGCTACATCTCGGCGACAGCAGTTGCCGCCCACACGTCGACCGCAGCCGTTGGCGCACACCAGGTTCTGCTGCAGCTGTGGGTGTTCCTGGCCCTGGTGATGGACTCCATCGCGATCGCCGCGCAGGCCCTGGTCGGCGAGGCGCTGGGCGCCGGGGACGACCACAAGGCCAAGGCGATGGCCTGGCAGGTCACCGGATACGGCCTGCTGTTCGGGATCGTGCTCGGCGCAATGTTCGCCGCGTTCACGAACCTGCTGCCCCAGGCGTTCACCCAGGATTCCGCTGTGCTGAACGAGATTCCGCACGCGTGGTGGCTGTTCATCGCGCTGCTTCCGGTCGGTGGCGTGGTTTTCGCGCTCGACGGAGTGCTGCTCGGCGCCGGTGACGCCGCGTTCATGCGCAACTGCACGCTGATCGCCGCGCTCGGCGGGTTCCTGCCGCTGGTCTGGGCCGCGTACGTGTTCGACTGGGGCCTGGCCGGGATCTGGGCGGCGATCAACGCATTCCTGGTTGTGAGACTCGTCGCTGTCCTCAGTCGGACGCGTTCCGGCAGGTGGGCAGTGGTGGGGGCGATTCGTTAGCATGTGATTGCTAAATAAAACGATCATCGAGGGGAGAACATGTGCGCGCCGCCAGACAGGCGTGGTTGATGTGGGGCATTGCAGTGGTCGTCTACATGGCGGCGGTTTTCCATCGCGGTTCCCTGGGCGTCGCGAGTCTCGAGGCGACCAACCGTTTCGGTGTCGGCCCGGCCGCTCTCGGCACGTTCACCGTCCTGCAACTCCTTGTCTACGCGGCGATGCAGGTGCCCACCGGGCTGCTCGTCGACCGGTTCGGGCCCCGCAGGATCCTCACCGCGGCGGCCGTGCTGATGGGCCTGGGCCAGGTCCTGTTCGCCGTCGCCACCTCGTACCCGCTGGGCCTGCTTGCCCGCGCGGTCCTCGGCTTCGGCGACGCGATGACGTTCATCAGCCTGCTGCGCTTGGCATCCGCGCACTTCCCGGCCCGCCGCTACTCGCTCGTGGTCTCCATCACGGCCGCGCTGGGTGGTCTGGGCAACCTGGTCGCGACCGTCCCGTTGACGCTTTTGCTCAGCAAAGCCGGCTGGGTGTCCACGTTCTTGATCACCGGTCTGGCCACGGCCTGCTACGCCGTCGTGGCGTCACGCCTCAAGGACACGCCCACTGGCCCGGCTCCCCGGGTCGAGCCTGTTCATATCCGTGAAGTGGCAAGGAGTGTGCGCACCGCGTGGCGCGTTCCGGCTACTCGGCTGGGGTTCTGGGTGCACTTCGGGACCATGGCGGCGCCCGCGGTGATGACCTTGCTGTGGGGGTTCCCGTATCTCGTTGAGGGGCGCGGGTTGTCGCACGAGGTCGCCAGCTCGGTGCTCGGCGTGATGGTGCTGGTGACCATCGTGAGCGGGCCGATGATCGGCGCGCTGATCGGTCCTCGGCCCGAGGTGCGGATGCTGCTGGTCGCCGGCTTCCTGGTGTTCCAGGTGGCCGTGTGGACGGTGTTGCTGCTGTGGAACGGCATGCCGGTGGCGCTGCTCACTGTCGCTTTTGGACTGTTGTCGCTCGGCCTGCCGCTGTCCGCGATCGGCTTCTCCATCGCCCGCGACTACAACCCGTTGCACCGCGTGGGCACCGCCAGCGGTGTGGTGAACGTCGGCGGCTTCTTCGCGACAACGTTGTCCGCGCTGGGCATCGGCCTGCTGCTGGACTGGACCGGCTCGTACCGGATCGCCCTGCTGATGCCCGCGGTGCTGATCCTGGCCGGCTTCTGGCGGACCGGGGTGTGGTGGCGCCGCGCCCGTGCCGAGGTTTTCGCGGCCGAGGCACGTGGTGAGGAAGTTCCCGTCCGGATCCGGCAGCGGCGCTGGGACGCCGATCCGGTGGTGATCGTGTAACGAGTTCCATGCCCCGACGGACAGCATGGGTGTGCATGGCCGGTAACGCGAGGGGCAGGCACCATGAAGGTCGTCGCGGGAATCGTTTGCGCCTTATGCATTGCCGCTTGCGGTACGGACGATCAAGTGCCCATCACCCCGCCCGTGCCCACCTTCGGTTCCCCCGCCGCGGTCGCTCCGGACCCCACCAGTGACCAGGCCTCGGCACAGGTCGACGCCGCGGTCGGCCAGGCGGGCCTGCACGCCAGCGGGTTCGTCGGCAGTCCGTCCACAATGGTCGCGAGCACCTGCGAGAACATGCGCATGCCGGGCAGCTTCGGCTCCCCGGCCGAGATCCTGGACCTGCAGATCGACGGCCAGCGGCAAGCGCTGAAGATCTTCCAGATCGGCATCCCGCTGCTCTGCCCGGACCAGGCGGAGGCCCTGCAGGAGGTCGTCGACGGCAACATCCCGTTCGGCTCGGGGACCTACGACATCGGCACCGAACGAGGTCAGGTGCGGCCGGGCACGTACCGGACGACGTCAGCGGTCGACAACTGCTACTGGGAACGCACCGACCCGAAAGGCCGCGTCATAGCGAAAAGCACGGTGCCGCACGCTAACTCGGTCAGCGTGACGATCCGGCCCGGTGACGGCTCGTTCACCAACGACCGGTGCGGAACCTGGAAACGCGTCGGCTGAGAATCGGGAAGCGGAATTCCGCCCGTCACAGTGTGCCGCCTAGCGAGGAGGAGCGGCACATGGGAAACAGCGGAATCCCGAACTACTACGGCCGGCAGCTGGTGCGCACGGTGCGCAAACTGCGTGAACAGGCCGAGCTGACCCAGGAGGAGGCCGGCGCGAAGCTGCACCTGAGCCTGCAGAAGCTCAGCCGGATCGAGAACGGCCAGCTGCCCGGCTACCACGAGCTGCGCGCGATGCTGAAGCTCTACGGCCTGCCGCAGTACGACTGGGAGTCCTGCTTCCGGCTGTGGGAACGGGCCAAGCAGCGTGGCTGGTGGCGCAAGTTCGGAGTGCCGGACAGCACATACATCTGCATGGAGCAGGAGGCATCGCGGATGACCGAGTTCGTCCTCGGCCGGCTGCCGGAGCTGCTGCAGACCGAGGGATATGCGCGCCGGGCCGTACAGGACTGGTTCCCGGGCGACGAGGAAGCGGTGGAGAGCACCGTCAAGGTCCGGCTGCGCCGCCAGGACCGGTTGTTCCAGGATGAGGAACAGCTGACCCTGCACGTCCTGCTGCACGAACCGGCGCTGTACCAAGGCGGCGACCGCGAGCAGTGGATCGAGCTGTACCAGCGCGCGCAGCTGCCGAACATCACGGTGCAGGTCATCGAGCAGCGGACCGGCCTGCACAGCGGCCTGGACGGACCGGTGACCCTGCTGGAGTTCGACGACCCGGAGGAACCGGACATCGCGTTCGCGGGCTGTGTCCTCGGCCAGAGCCACACCCAGGACCCGGACCGGACGGCCGCCGTACGGGCCAGGCTGGAGCAGCTGACCGAGCTGGCGCTGACACCCGAGGAGACCCTGGACGCCCTGCGAGGGCTGATCGGGTGAGCCATATGTGAGGATTTCGGACGTGTCCTCGAAGCGTGCCCCAGTAGCACCGGGCCTTGTCGTGGTCGACAAGGCGCCGGGTATGACCTCCCACGACGTAGTCGCGAAGGTGCGGCGAATCCTCGGAACCCGCAAGGTCGGCCACGCCGGCACACTGGACCCGATGGCGACCGGAGTGCTGGTCCTGGGCGTGGAAAGAGCCACCAAACTCCTCGGCCACCTGGCCCTGGACACCAAGGTCTACCTGGGCACGATAAAACTGGGCTCGGCGACAACGACCGACGACGCCGAAGGCGAAGTCCTGTCCGAAGTAGACGCGAGTCACGTCAAGGACGACGCGATCACAAAAGGCATCCAAGCCCTCACTGGCGACATAATGCAGGTCCCCAGCTCGGTGAGCGCGGTGAAAATAGACGGAAAACGCGCCTATGCCCGCGTCCGAGAAGGCGAACAGGTCGAAATCCCGCCCCGCCCAGTCACCATCAACCGCTTCGACGTCCTCAACATGCGCCGAGAAGCCACAACGATCGAACTGGACGTAATGGTGGACTGCTCCTCAGGCACCTACGTCCGAGCCCTGGCCCGCGACCTGGGCGCAGACCTAGGCGTCGGCGGCCACCTGGCGGCATTGCGCCGAACCCGAGTGGGCCCCTTCGACCTCCGAGTCGCCCGAACCCTGGAACAACTCGAAGCCGACCCCGGCCTCTCCCTGGACCTCGACGCCTCAGTAGCAACCGCCTTCACCCGCCACGACGTCGACGAAAAGCAGACCACCGCCCTCAAATACGGCCAGAAGATCCCGGCAGCAGGCGTCAAGGGCACCTACGGCGTCTTCGACCCCAACGGCCACGTCCTGGCGCTCGCAACCGACGAAGGCCCAGTAGCCCGCCCCCTAGTCGTCCTCAGCCCCGCCGGCTAGGGGCTGGCGTGGATTACGCGCCCCGCTTGCCCACATCAGGAATCTCCGCCCCCGACCCAGCCACGACGTCGACCTGCAGCTAACAACCCCTGCAGTTCGACGCCCCTGCTTGGCCGCGCCAGTCATTTGGCCCCAGCGCCGCGCCCTCCAACTGAGCCCCCTGCTTGGCCGCGCCGGTCGTGTTGGCCCCCCCCCCCCCCCCCCGCCCCCCCCCCCTACCACAGAGGCGCCCACCCCCCCGCGCGGGC
>CBIMJO010000882.1:0-4945 GCA_966244135.1 uncultured Actinocrispum sp.
GCAGCACCTGATCGACACCGGCCGCCGGCGGATCGCCGTGATCGGCCAGAACCCCAGCCGTGGCACGGCAACCCAGCGTCTGGCCGGGTACCGCGAAGCCCTCGACGCCGCGGGCCTCCCCCAGCCGCCCTCACTCGTCGCGCCGGCCCACCGGTATCACCACAAGGACGGCGCCGAAGCCATGGCGCACCTGCTGACGTTGGAAGACAAGCCGGACGCGGTGTTCTGCTTCAACGACATGCTCGCGCTCGGCGCCGTCCGGGCCGCGGCCGAACGTGGATACCGTGTGCCCCAGGACATCGCGATCGTCGGCTTCGACAACACCGAACACAGCGCCTACAGCCTCCCATCGCTGACCACCATCGCGCCGGACAAGACCGCCCTCGCCCGCGCGGCGGTGTCCCTGATCCACGACCGCGCCAACGGCGAAACCGGTGACCCCAAAGACATCCAGATCCCGTTCACGCTGGAGATCCGGGAGAGCACGGTCACCGGCGGGCCCGCTGCAGCACCTCCTCCTCGGTGAGCGCGCTCGATGGGTGGTGGCTCAAGCACATCGGGACCTGGATCTTGCTCATCGCCATGCCCTCGGTCGCGCCGTAGAAGCGCCCTGCGGGCAACCGGGCGATGTCGTCGACCCGGCCGCCCTTGGACCGCGCGAGCTCCATGGCGGCCTGGATCTGGACCGAAGCGTTGAGCAGGCCGAAGAACTGCGTCGCCGCGTTGCCGGTGACGAGGTTGTGCAGCGCTTTGGGCGCCTGCGTCGCGTAAACCAGGCCCAGCCCATACTTCCGTGCCTGCGTCGCGAGTTTGAGCGTGCTCTCGGTCGAAGCCGTGGTGCCCCTCGACGGCACGAAGGTCTGCGCCTCGTCGAGGACCAGCAGCCCGCCGAGCGGCCGGTCACCCGCGGGATTTCGTTTGACCCACGCGAAAAGCGCCAGCTGCAACTGGTTGACGAAGGTCTGGCGCTGTTCGTCGGTGGGCAGGCCGATGCAGCTGATCACCGAGATCCTCGCGCGCTTGCCCCGCGCGGGCGTGAGCAGGACACCGGGATCGAGCCGTTCGCCCGCGCCACCGAAGATCGGGTCGTTGATCATGGCCGCCTTGAGCTCCTCGGCCATGCCCTCGGCCAGGCGCCGCGCATCTTTGATCGTGCTCACACCATCAGGCAGGTCGCCGAGCAGTTCGACGAACTCGGTCAGCTCACTGCCGCTCTTCTTGGCGAAGTAGGTCAGCGCCTGGGTCAGAACCGCCTTGCCAGTGGTTTGTTTTCGCGCGGTCAGGCCGGATCGGCGCACCAGACCCGCGACGGACGCGTCGATCGCGGTACGGAACTCGTCGGGGTCGTCGAGCACGCCGCTGAAGTCCGGCAACGGGTTCAGGGCGAGAGGGCGGCCGGTCTCGCGGCGGGGCGTCCAGATCACGACGTCGGTGTCGGCGTGGTAGCGCTCGGCACGTTCCGCGTCGCCTTGGCTCCAGGTGCCCGGTGGAGCCGGCCATCGGTCACCGAGACGCGCCAGGTCGTTGTTGCTGTCGACCAGGATGGACGACACGCCATGGATCGCGGCGTCCTCCACCAACCGGCGCAGGAGCACGGTCTTGCCCGACCCGCTCCCCGCAAAGACGGCGGTGTGCTTGCGCAGCAAGACCAGTGGCACGCGGAACTCTCGGCCGTTCTCGACGTTGCGTCCCAAGAAGACCGACCCGTCGTCGTCTGGGGCAGGCTGGCTCTTCGTAGGTGCGGCCGCTGGAGCTAGACCACCCCGTCCGCTCCCGCCCGCCGCACCCCAACCGCCCG
This sequence comes from uncultured Actinocrispum sp., assembly GCA_966244135.1. GTDB lineage: Bacteria > Actinomycetota > Actinomycetes > Mycobacteriales > Pseudonocardiaceae > Kibdelosporangium. The sequence goes on from CBIMJO010000882.1 coordinate 1,799, forward strand.
GCTCCGGAGCAGTCGCCGGTACTGGACGGTCCAGTTCCGGTGCGGACGGAACTAGACCGTCCGGTACTCGCGGTGCCACTGGAACTGGACCGTCCAGTACCGGCGCTACCTCTGACGCAACCGGTACTGAGCCGTCCAGTACTGACGCCTCACCAGTCGGACCTGAACCGTCCAGTACCCGACCCACCGCCGGTACCGGACCGTCTAGTTCCCGAGCCACCCGCGGTACTGGACGGTCTAGTTCCAGCGGAACCGCGGGTACCGCACCGTCCAGTTCCGAAAGCGCCGCGGGTACTGGACCGTCCAGTTCCGAAGGGATAGACCCCAGCACCTGGCTCAGCAGCTGAGACCGCCCAGCGGGACGGCGTTCGGCCAGCCAGCTGAGGAACTCCGGCGGCGCGTTGCGCTGCATCTCCTGCAAAGCCGAGAAAGTACGAAGATCGTCCGCCGAAACCGGCAGCGCGAGCCCAGAAGCGGCCTCGAACTCCTCAACCATCTGCTCCGTCTTCGGCCCGGTAGGAAAGGCCGTGTTGCGCAACACCACGAGATGCCGTTTGTGCGCGCCCTTGCGCAGGCCGGACTCCAGGCTCGCGGGCCGCAACCGGGCCTGAACGGCGCGAGCGTTGGGGTGAGCGATCGCGCGGAAGCTCCAGTGCTCCTCGTCCTCACGCGCCTCGTCTATGGTGCGGCGCAGCCGCGCGTGCAGCGCGGGCTTGATCACGGACGCCGGGTCGATCGTCAAAGCGGCGCCGTTGCCCTGTTCCAGGACGTAGCACTTCAGCCCGGCGTTCAGCAGCGAGGACATCCGGCCGTCCTCGTGCCCTGGGTCCAGCGGCGTGACCACGTCCGCTTCCGCCCGCAGCCGGGCGAACCGCTCGTCCAGCGCGGCCAGGTCGGCAGTCGGCCGCACGGAAACCGGCATCGGCTCCTTCGCCACATCGCCGAAGGAACCGAGTTCCGACACGGCATTGACCGCCAGGCACCACCGGACGTGCTCCGATACCTGCTGCAGCAAGTGCCGTGGGGTGTAGTTGGCGACGTCGGGATCGTCGAACGCCACCGGCAGCACCGGCCAGGTCGGGTACGGCGGCCGGAAGCCGATCTCGCCGTACAGGCCGCCGAGGTGGCGTTCCACGATCGCGGCGGCGATCCGCGCGCTCGGCATGGCGGTGGACAGGTCGAGCACGGTGAACCGGTCGGCCGCCGAGTTCGCCGCCCGCATCGCCACCAATTCCCATGATGTGGGGATGCACGCGACCACCACGATCGTGCGGATGGTCTCCTCCCGCATCCGCATCAGGCCGTCGGCGAGGCGCGCGGCGAGCAGGTCCTCGCCCTCCTGCCCGGATTCGGCGAGCACGGTGTCGATCTGGTCGACCGCCATGACGACGGGACCGGTGAGCGCGAACAGCCGGGACAGGTCGCTGAACAGCAGTTGCGGGTCCCGGCCTCGGTCCCGGAAACCCCACTCCGAGTCCTCGGCGCCATCAGCCAGCGTCAGGTAGCTGCGCCCGGCTTCACGCAGCTTCCCCTTGCCCTGATAGAGAACCAGGGCGCGGAGGGTGTCCTGGCATTCCAACGCCACCTGTGGGTCATAGTCCTCGAGCCGCGAGATGAACTCGTCCAGCTGCGGTCGCCCGAGCTGCATCGTGCCGCGCACCCGCAGGCTCAGCTCGGGCCCGCACCCGGTCAGCTCGGTCAGCGACTCCAGCATCCGGCCGAGCTGCCCGCCGTCCGAGCCGAGCAGCTGGTTGACGATCCCGTGCACGGCACCCGCCCAGAACGACTTGCCGTCGATCAGCTTGGGCATGAAGAACGAGCCGCCCTGCTGTTGCACATGCTGCCGGAGCCAGCCGAGCATGTGCGTCTTGCCGACACCGCGCTCGCCACGCAGGACCAGGCCGATCGGCGTGCTGCGCGGGCGGCGTTTCGCGGCGAACACGGACCGCATGATCTCGTCCATCACGCGCGAGTGCAGGCCGTCGACGTGGTTGGTCAGCGGCGACCAGATCTCGTCGTGGCTGAGCACGCTGCTGAACTGGATCGACGCGAGCGCGAGGTGCTGCTCCTCGTTCACCGCGGCACCTCGATCATCAGCAGATGCCGTGCGGTGCCACCAAGAACGACGGCGGCCTCCCGGTCCAGCTCGGTCAGCGTCTTCTGGTCGGCCTCGGACCGGACGTGCACATCCGGCCGGCGGGCCAGCAGCTCCAGCGCCCGGTCGACCTCGTCCTTCGGCACGCCGTTCAGCCGGCCGCGCAGGTCAGTGAGCCGCACCGACTCGCCACTGCCGCCGGTGATCTCCGCGTAGGCCGCCTCCACCTGGCTTTTCACATCCGCGCGGAACACCTCGGCGAGCGCATGCCCAGTCTCATCGAGATGGCGCTGCAACCCGTGCAGCACGGCATAAAGCGCCCCACCAGCGGGCCCGGACCGCGCCGGCCGCTCCCCCAGCAGTTCCTTGGCGCACCACAGGGTGCCCTCCTCGGTGAGCTCGTGAACGTACGCCCGGCCCACCTTCGTGCTGGCGACCAGGCCAAGGCCGTTGAGATGGTTGCGGTACTTGCCGTCCAGCTTGAGACCGGCGACCGCGTGCAGCTCCGCGTTGGTCATCTCCCGCGCCTCGGCCATCAGCGCGAGCAGGACACAACGTTCGGTCAAGGTCAGCCGTTCCTCGGACATAGCCGTCCCCTCATAGTCGATCAGTCACCGTGAAACCGTTGTCCGCAGCGGCGATTCCGCGCCCCTGCACAGGTCCTTGAGCCCGCACGGCGCGGCCCGTCTTGTGCGCCTCCAGCGCTGCCGCGTAGTCCGGGGCGCTTCGCAACCACACCGGCACCAGCCGCCGCTTCCCGGCCGGGGTGCCATCGATCCGAAGCACGCCACGGACGCCGATGCGCCACCGTTCGCCGTTCTCATCGTCAGCAAGCCTTTGCACCGGTCCCTCGACCACACCGACGCCGTCGGCCTGCACGGCTGGCTTGGTCGCAGCGCGGATGCGTTCCCCCGCGCCTCCCTCGACGCGCTTTTTCGGCTCTGCGTAGCCTTTGTACGGCGCCTGCAACGCGCGCCAGAAGAACCATCCGGCCCCGACGGCGAGGACGATGGCGAACAGGCCGATGGTGAAGAGCGACTGCAGGACCTTTC
>CBIMJO010000883.1:0-4938 GCA_966244135.1 uncultured Actinocrispum sp.
CTGCCGGACGACCGGTATGTCCGGACCCTGGATCCCTGGGTGTCCCTGGCGACCATCGCCTCGGTGACGTCCCGGATCAGACTGTCCACGGCCGTCGCCCTGCCCACCGAGAGCGACCCGATCACGCTCGCCAAGACCATCGCCACGCTGGACCACCTGTCCGGCGGCCGGGTCACCCTGGGCGCGGGTTTTGGCTGGAACACCGACGAACTGACCGACCATGGCGTCCCAGGCGGCAAGCGGCGGACGGTGCTGCGCGAGTACATCGAGGCGATGCGTGCACTGTGGACACAGGAGGAGGCCTCCTACAAGGGCGAGTTCGTCCACTTCGGACCCAGCTGGGCCTGGCCGAAACCGGTACAAGAACACATTCCAGTTTTGATCGGCGCGGGCGGCACCGAGAAGACGTTCCGCTGGATCGTCCAATCGGCCGACGGCTGGATCACCACACCGGCCGAAGTGGACATTGACGCTCAAACGGCTCTGTTGCGCGAAATGTGGCGTGACGCCGGTCGTGCGGGCGAGCCTCGGATCGCCGCCCTTGGTGGACGGCCGGATCCCGAGCGGCTCGCGCACCTCGAGTCGATCGGCGTGACGGACGTGATCTTCGGCCTGCCGGACCGCTCGGCGCAGGATGTCGAGGCGTGGATCGCGCGGCTCGGCACCAAGCTGTACTCGTAGCTGCGGATTTCGTCGCCTGGAGGCGTTGACAACACGGATTTCGTACGGTTTTCTGATCGGCACCACTGTCTGGAGGTGTCGTGGCGCGTACCGAGATGTTCCGTTTCCTGCGCCGGGTCGTCCTGGATCACGCCGCCGCCGAGCGGCTCGGCATGCCGGTGCTGGAGTACCGCGAGGCCCGGCAGGCACGCACGTTCAGCCGTCGTGACGTGCTCAAAATCGGTGGGGTGCTGGGTGCGAGCACGCTCTTGCTGGGTGGCCGGCGGGCCCACGCGGCCGTCCGCGACGCCCCTCGGATCGCGATCATCGGCGGCGGCATCGCGGGTCTCAACGCGGCGCTGACGCTGGCGGACGCGGGTGTGCGGGCAACGGTCTACGAGGCGTCCGATCGTGTTGGCGGGCGGATGTTCTCGGAGCGTTCCTACTGGGACGGCGGGCAGACCTCCGAGTACGGTGGCGAGTTGATCGACACCGACCACACCGTCATCCAGGATCTGTGCGCGCGGTTCGGGCTCGGCCTGACGGACGTGCACAAGGCCGCGCCGCGGGGCAGCGAGGACGTGCTGTTCTTCGAGGGGCGCTACCGGTCGCACAAGCAGTTCGTCGAGGACTTCCTGCCGGTGTACAAGGCGTTGCAAGAAGACGTGGACAAGGCGCCGGACTTCCCGGTCTGGGACTCGTCCACGCCCGCCTCGACCGCGTTGAGCAACATGAGCGTGCAGGAGTGGATCGCTTCCCGTGTGCCGGGCGGGTATTCGACGTGGTTCGCGCGGTTCGTCGACGCCGCTTACGTTGTGGAGTACGGCGCGGAGACGTGCGACCAGACCGCGGTCAACCTCGTCTACATGATGGTCGACCAGGAGGACCTCAAGGAGCCTCGCATCTGGGGCACTTCTGATGAGCGGTTCCACATCACCGGCGGCAACCAGCGCCTGCCCGAGGCGATCGCGCATTCCTTACCAGCCGGCACTGTTCAGCATGGCTGGCAGCTGACCGAGATCGTCCGCCGGACCGACGGCGGCCAGACGCTGTTCTTCAGCGGGCACAAGCCGGTCCAGGTGGACCACACCATTCTGACCATCCCCCTTGGTGTGCTGCAACGGATCGACTACCGCCGCGCCGGGTTCGACCCGCGGATGAAGGGCGCGCTCGCGAACCTGCGGATGGGCGACTGCAGCAAGCTCAACATGCAGTTCAGCGCCCGCCCGTGGCTCGGTCGCGGGCCGTGGCCGGGGATCGCGAACGGCGAGAGCTTCAGCGACAGCGGCTATCAGGAGGCGTGGGACGCGACCGCGGGACAGCCGGGCAGCCGCGGGATCGCGATCCAGTACGGCGGCGGCAATGGCGCACGGGAGTTCCGCCCGTCGACGCCGTTCCCGCGGGCCACCGATCCCTATGTGCGGCAGGCGGTCCGGCGCAAGCTCGCGCAGATCGCGGCCGTGGTCCCGAGCATCCGCAGCTACTGGACGGGCAAGGCGACCTTGTCCGCGTGGCACGTGAACCCGTTGTCGTACGGCGCCTACAGCTATTACCCGATCGGGTACTGCCACCGGTTCGCCGGGTACGAAGGCCAACGGCAGGGCAACATCCACCTCGCGGGTGAGCACACCTCCGTGGACTTCCAGGGCTTCATGAACGGCGGCGCCGAGTCGGGCGCCCGTGCCGCGCAGGAGATCCTGGCCGATATTTCGGGGAAGTGACGATGGTCGACCGGCTCAAGCCGAACTCTGTCGGGCTTTTGGGCGTCGTGTTCATGGCGGTGGCCACCGCCGCGCCGATCACCGCGATGACCGGGAACGTGCCGGTCGCGGTGGCTTTCGGCACGGGCATCGGCGCGCCCGCAGGGTACATCTTCGCGACCGTGGTGCTGACGATCTTCAGCATCGGCTTCGTCGCCATGGCCCGGCGGATCACCGCGGCCGGAGCGTTCTATGGCTTCATCTCCCACGGTCTGGGCCGGGTGATCGGGCTCGCAAGTGGACTGCTAGCAGTGCTGGCTTATGTCGTCTTCGAGGCTTCGATCGTCGGCATCTTCGCGTACTTCGCTGACACCACAATCAATGCGCAGCTCGGCGTCGACCTGCCGTGGCAGCTGTACGCCGGGATCATGCTCGCGGTCACCGCAGTACTGTCCTTTTTCGACATTCACCTCGCGGCCAAGGTGCTCGGGGTGTTCCTCGTCGCCGAGATCACCGTCCTCGCGTTGATGGGCCTAGGTGTGCTGTTCCACGGCGGCGGGCCGGACGGGATCCCGCTCGCGCCGATCTCGCCGACCGCCGCTTTCGGTGGCACGGCAGCGGGTTTCGGGTTGTTCATGGCGTTCTGGTCGTGGGTCGGGTTCGAGTCGACCGCCATGTACGGCGAGGAGTCCCGCAACCCCAAGAAGATCATCCCGATCGCCACCCTGGTCGCGGTGGTCGGCATCGGGCTGTTCTACGTGTTCGTGTCGTGGATGGCCATCGCGGGCAACGGCTTGGACGAGTCGGTGCGGCTCGCGGGCAGCAACCCGCTGGCGTTGTTCTTCAACCCCACCGAGCAGTCCATCGGGCACTGGGCCGTGGTCGCGTTCCAGTGGCTGATGATCACCGGCTCGTTCGCCTGCGGGATGGCGTTCCACCAGTGCGCCGCGCGGTACCTGTACGCCCTCGGCCGTGAAGGCCTGATCTGGCGCCGCCTCGGCCGCACCCACCCACGGCACGGATCTCCTTACGTGGCCTCGTTCGTGCAGACCGGGATCGCGGTCGCCATCGTCGCGGCCTTCTCCGGCGACGACCCCTACCTCGGCCTGTACACGCTGATGGCCCTGCTCGGCACCATGGCGATCCTGGTCGTGCAGGCGCTGTGCTCGTTCGCCGTGGTCGGGTATTTCCGGCGGCGCAAGGGAAACTGGTTCACCACTCTCGTCGCGCCGCTGCTTGGCGGCGCCGGGATGATCGCCGTGGTGTGGCTGCTGGTCGAGAACGCCGATGCCGCCGCGGGCCCGGCCGCCCAGTCGGCGTTGTTCAAGGCCATTCCGTGGATCGTCGCCGGGGTGTTCGTGCTGGGCCTGGTGGGCGCCCTGTATCTGCGCCGTTTCAAGCCCGCGCTGTACGACGTGCTCGGCCGGATCGTGCTGGAGGACACCCAGGAGCGCGCCGTCACCGCTGATGCGTCGACCGAACCGAGTACAGCATCGGCTCAGCCCGCTCCGCAATCGTCATGATCTCGGCGACGTGCTGCTGCGCGGCTTCGGTTTTGAGGACCTGCACGTGCGCCTCGGCGCTGGCCCACTGCGCGTAGTTGACGACCTTCGTGCCGTCCAGGCTGGTGTGCAGGTTCGCCGAGACGAACCCCGGCTGACCGGTGAAGAAGTCGGTCGTGGCCTTGTCCAGCGCCTGGAACAACTCCTCCTGCCGTTCGGGTGCGACGGTGAAGACGTTGATCAACGTGACGAGGTCGGCGTGCGGGTCGATGGTGGTCATCTTAGCTTCCTAAGTTAGCGTGCTAACACTGATATTAGTACGCTAACATACTCGGCATGAGTTCGCACGCGGATCCGGGCCGCACCGCCGGCTTTGCCCTCAAACGCCTGCAACAGGCCTTGCGCGCCCGGATGGACGGCGCGCTGGCCCAGTTCGGCCTGACCGCCCCTCAGTACGCCGTCCTGGTCCTGCTGGGCGAGGAACCCGGTATCTCCAACGCCGAACTGGCCCGCCGCTCCTTCGTCACCCCACCCACCATGATCCACATAGTCACGGCCCTCGAAGAAGCCGGCCTCATCACCCGCACCGGCCCCGCCACCGGCCGCGCCAAAACAACAACCCTCACCCCCAAAGGCCACACCCAGCTATCCGCCGCCGCCACCCACGTCCAGCACCTCGAGGACATCCTCCTCACCCACGCCGGCGACCGCGCCGAGTTCATCCTGTCCTGGCTCAACGCCTGCGCCGTAGACCTCGAGACCCCCTGACGTCACTGTCTTGCCCCTATGGCAAGCCGCCACCTCTTGCGGTGAATCTCTCTAGAGGGGGTTTATATTGACGATAAAGTCCCCCTAGATTACAGTCCATGGTGTTCAAGCCCATGAAACGGGTGGATGTGGTCGCGGCGCTGACGGCGCACGGATGTGTGTCTCTCCGGAACTCGGGCGGGCACGAGGTGTTCGGATGTGAGTGCGGGCGGCACAGGACCCCAGTCCCGAACCATCGGAGGATTACCGCAGGAGTGGTGCAGAGCATCGGCAAGCAGATCGCCTGCCTTCCCGAAGGGTGGTTGGAG
>CBIMJO010000884.1:0-4936 GCA_966244135.1 uncultured Actinocrispum sp.
AAGTTCTACAACCTCACCGAACCGGTGAAGCCGACCGTGTACGAGTTCGCCACCCCCAAGGCCTACCTCGACCACCTGGACGGTTTCGGGGTAGAGCGTGGCCTGGTGTTGTCCAACTACGGCATTCCCGTGCAGGAGCAGCCGTTCCTGCTCAACGACCTGGTGATCGACGCTGTCCAGGGCAGTGACCGCCTGGTGGGCGGCCTGTGGGTGTCGTTCCTGCCGCAGAACGCGGAGAACACCCGCAAGACGCTGGAACTGGCCGGGGAGCGTGGAATCGTGGCATTGAAGACCACCTTCCTGCTGGGCGGCAACCCCAACCCCGGCACCTGGGACGACGAGACCCGGGCGGTGGCCGAAGCCTGCTTCGACGCGGCCGAACAACACAACCTCGTCTTCCACTTCCACACCAGCCCCGGCGGCGCCTCGGACATCAACAACTTCGTCCCCTTGGTGGAGCGCTACGGCAAGCGGGTCAAGATCTACCTGGTGCACTTCGGCGGCGGCGTGAGCGGCCACATCAAACTGGTGCCACAGTTCCTGGACTGGGTGGAACAGGGCTTCCAGGTCTACTGCGACACCACGTGGTGCATCGGTTTCGGCGCCCGCTGGCTGCTCACCGAGATCGAGCGCCGGGGCGTCGGCGAGGACCGCGTGCTGTTCGCCTCCGACGAGCCGTGGAGCGACTTCTGGGGCGAGTACTGGAAGATCAACGGCACCCAGGTCAGCACCGAGCTCAAGGACCGCGTCTTCCACGGCAACTACGAGGCCCTGTACGGCAACAGATAGTCTACTGTGGACCGTTCCATTCGCTGGCCAGGAGTTCGTAGGAGCGGACGCGGCCGGTGTGGGAGTGGGTGATCGTGGTGATCACGAGTTCGTCGGCGCCGGTGGCTTCCTGGAGCTGGCGGAGTTTCGCGGCGACGGTGGCAGGGGAGCCGACGAACTGGGTTGCGACGCGGTCGGCGACGATCGCGCGGTCCTCGTCGGTCCACTCGAAGGCGTCCGCTTCCTCGGGTGACGGGAACGGGATCGCACCCTCGAACAGGCGGATGCTGCGCACCCATGGTGCGTAACCCGCGGCGAGGCGCTGCGCGGTGGCGTCGTCCTCGGCCACAACGACATCCGCTGACACCGCGACGTACGGACGGTCCAAAGTGGTCGATGGGGTGAACGCGTTGCGGTACGCCTCAACCGTTTCGAGTACGGTGCCGGGGCTGATGTGGTAGTTCGCGGCGAACCGCAGACCGTGCTTGCCCGCGACGGCCGCGCTCTGCCCGGCGCTGCTGCCCAGGATCCAGATCTCCACGTTCGCGCCCTCACCCGGGAGGATGTGGATGGTCGTGCCGTCGGCGGTCCGGTAGTCGCCGTTGAGCAACGCCAGCATCTCGGCGACCTGGTCGCCGTAGTCGGGGGACTGGGCGCCGGGCTGCTGCATCAGGGCCAGGTAGGCGGCGACCATCGGCGACGCGAGCAGCCGTGACGTGTCGAGCTTGAGGGCGCGGGGTAGTGGCAGGCCGTTGGGCGCGTGCGCAGGCTTCGGCCGGGACGGCGCGGCCTCGCGGTCGATCCGCTCCTTCATCAGCTGCGGGCCACTGCGGCCCAGCCCGAGGTCGAGCCGGCCCGGGTGCAGCGCGTCGATCAGGCCGAACTCCTCCACAGTGGACAGTGTGGTCCGGTGGGCCATCTGCACACCGGCCGAGCCGAGCCGGATCCGGCTGGTGTGCCCGGCGACGAGCGAGATCACCACGGCCGGTGAGGTCGCCGCGATGCCGGGGTTGAGGTGGTGCTCGGCGAACCAGTACCGCCGGTAGCCGGCCTGCTCGCACCGTTGCGCCAGGTCGATCGTGTTCCGCAGCGCCTGGGCGGAGTCGGACCCGGACGTGACCGGCACCAGGTCGAGGACGGACAACGGAACAGCCGACATCGCGAACACCTCTCATGCCACCCAGTCGCGTGCGCCGCCAGCCTATCGGCGTTACGACGCGTTACGGCGACCTTTACCGCGAAACAGGGAACAAACAAGACTGTTTCCCATCCAGCACCCGTACCAGCCGAGGTTGGCGATCATGACCGTAGTGCAGGCCCTCCCGACGTTCCCGTTCGGCACCCCGCCCTCCCTGAGCACCGACCCGGAAGGGCTGCGCCTGCTCGACGGATCCTCGGTGGTCCGGGCGCGGATGGCCGAGGACGGCAAGGAAATCCTGCTGACCCTGGGCTACCACGCGACCCGCCAGTCGATGACCGATCCCCGGTTGCTGCGGGAACCAGTCACCCGGCCGGACGCACCGGTCACGCTGCCCGCGCTGGTCGGCGTCACCGACGTGATCTCGGTGATGGACGCACCGCGACACACGCGGGTCCGGCGGTTGCTCGCGGCGGCGTTCACCCCGCGGATGGTCGACCGCCTGCGGCCGCGCATCCAGTCGGTCATGGACGACCTGCTGGACGGGTTCTCCCAGTACACCAAACCGGCCGACCTGCTGACGGCGTTCATCGCGCCGCTGCCGATCACGGTGATCTGCGAGCTGCTCGGCGTGCCGGAGTCGGACCGCTCGAACCTGCGTGGCTGGGCGGAAGGGTTCATGGCCGCGTCCGTGCCACCCGAGCAGATGGCCGCCCACCACCGTGAAGTCGGCGCCTACCTGGCCGGGCTGATCGCCGAGAAACGAGCCCACCCCGCCGACGACCTGACGACCGCGTTGGTGCAGGTCACCGACGAGGGCGACCGGCTGACCGAGGGCGAACTCGTGATCAACATCCAGACGCTGCTGGTCGGCGGCTATGAGACCACGCTCAACCAGCTCGCCAACGGCATCGTCACGCTCTCCCGCAACCCCGCCCAGTTCGACCTGCTGCGCTCCGACCCCGGCCTGGCGGGCAACGCGATCGAGGAACTGCTCCGCTACGACAAGCTGATCACCTCGGCCATCCCGCGGATCGCCGCCGAGGACCTCGAGCTCGACGGCCACCCGGTCCGGGCGGGCGAGGCCGTGGTCGGCGTGCCGAACATCGCCAACCGCGACCCGGCCGTGTTCGCCGATCCGAACCGGTTCGACATCACCAGATCCAACGCGGCCCAGCACATCAGCTTCACGCACGGCCCGCACTTCTGCGTCGGCGCGCACCTGGCCCGGACCGAGCTGCGGATGGCGCTGGAGACGTTGGTGACCCGGTTGCCCAACCTCGCCGTCGCCGTCGCGGACGAGGACCTGCAGTGGCGGGAGAACTCGCTCAACCGCGCGCTTCGTCAGCTCCCGGTCACGTGGTGACGCCGGGGATCTCGCGGTTGGAGAAGTAGGGCTCCTTGAACGGGAGTTCCTCGGTGAGCCAGTGGACGAGACCTTGGTGGAGCTTGGAGTAGTAGCCCTGCTCGTAGGCGGTCGGGGTCACCCACCAGCTCACGTCCACGTCGTACTTCAGCAGGTCCTCGGTCAGCTTGGTGCGCCGGCCCATCGGGTACAGGTAGGCGCAGCCGAGATAGCGTTCGTTCGTGTCGAACACGGCGAAGGTGTACGAGCCGCCGTCCCGGAACTCACACTCGTGCCAGACTGCGTCGACGAAGTTGAACTCCTCAGTGACCGCTTCGGTAGGCCAGGAGCCGCCCCTGGTCTGCCGGATGATCTCCAGGCTGGCGTTGATCCCGCGGACGTCGTCGGCGAGGTGCTCGCGGGTCAGCGCCTTCGCGACGACGTCCTCGTAGGTCAGCGTTTCCGGGATGCCCTGCGCGTCGAGCTTCTTGACGAACTGGCTGTAGTCCATGGTCGCCTCCCAGGCTGGTTCGCTACGGGGGCTAACGGTAGGCGTCGCGATCGACTTCGCGCCGGACTTTCGTCAGGGCGTCGCGCAACTCGCCGAGCCCGACCGAGCCGAGCGCAAGCCGCAGGGCCTGCGGCACGGTGGGTGTCGTGGCGAATGGATCAGCCGTGGCGACCGCGACCTTCTGACGTGCCAACGATGCCGCGATCCGGTCGGCCCGCGCGTCCTGGGCCAGTGGCAGCCACAGGAAGTAGGACGACGGATGCCCGGCGTACGGCAGTCCGTCCAGGACTTCGCGGGCGATGGCCTGGCGTTGCCGGGCATCCGCGCGCTTCTGTGTCTCAAGGTGGTCGACTGTGCCGTCTTCCAGCCACTTTGTGACGATCGCCGCGGTCAGGCTGGGCGTGTGGTAGGTCGTGGCCCGGATGGCGCGCTCGATCGCTTCGACGTGCTTGCCGGGTGCGGCGACGAAGCCGATCCGCAGGCCGGTGGCGACGTTCTTGGAGAGCCCGGACACGTAGACGGTTTCTTCAGGCGCTCGCATCGCCAACGGTGGGGGAGCATCCTCGGCAAGGTAGGCGTAGGAGGCGTCCTCGATGATCGACAGGTTGTGGTTCCGGGCGATCTTGACGATGTGCTCGCGTTGGGCGTCGTCGAGGACCCACCCGAGTGGGTTGTGCAGCGTCGGCATGGCGTAGATCGCGCGGACGGGGCGTTGGCGGCACAGGCGATCGAGGGCGTCGAGATCGGGACCGCTTGCTGTCACAGGCAACGGCGCCAGCTGCAGGCCGAGAGTCCGTGCGAGCACGGTGAAACCTGGGTAGGTGATGGCGTCGATCGCGACGATGTCGCCGGGTTTGAGCAGCGCCATGGCCGTTACCGCGAGACCTTGCTGGGCGCCGTTGACGACCAGAACCCGTTCGCGGCCCACGGTGAGGCCTCGTTTGCCGAGGTGGCGGGCGATCGCGGCACGGTCCTGGGCGCGGCCGCGATGTGGTTGGTAGCGCAGCAATGCGTCGAGGTCTCCGGCGGTGGCGAGGTACCGCAACGCTTGGCGCAGCAGGTCGGCCTGGCCGGGGACCGAGGGGGAGTTGAAGCTGAGGTCGGTGGCGTCGATGGCCACCGAGTGCTGATCGCCGCCGACGCCGGGCGCGGTGGCCAGGTCCCGGACGAACGT